>NZ_JAVRHQ010000079.1:0-992 GCF_031846485.1 Autumnicola tepida | reverse complement strand
TCCTTAGAATTAGCTTTGGATTATGAATATGTCTTACACACAGATGTTACTGATTGTTACGGTTCTATTTATACACATTCAATAACTTGGGCATTACACACAAAAAAGACTGGTAAAGCGCAAAGGCAAAAGAAATCATTATTAGGAAATCAAATAGATAAAATTCTTCGCGATATGTCTTTTGGACAGACCAACGGAATCCCACAAGGAAGTGTTTTAATGGATCTTATTGCAGAAATGGTTCTAGGATATGCAGATTTAGAACTTTCAGAAAGAATCGAAGAATTAGGGATCAAAGATTTCGAAATAATTAGGTACAGAGATGACTATAGAGTTTTTACAAATAATCCTCAAGAAGGTGATTTAATTGTAAAAAATATCACTGAGATATTGATTGATTTAGGTATGCGCCTGAATGCACAAAAAACTTTAGCTTCTAAAAACATAGTTCGTGATTCCATTAAACCAGACAAACTATATTGGATAAGCAACAATAAACGAACAAAATCCTTACAAGAACATTTACTATTGATTCACAAATTATCGGAAGAACATCCAAATTCAGGAAGTTTAGATAAAGCTTTAAATAAGTTTTTCAATAGAATTAAAAATTTAAAATTTACTAAAGAGAACATAACCGTTTTAATAAGTATTCTGGTTGAAATTGCTTATAAAAGTCCAAGAACTTATCCAATTGCGACAGCAATTTTGAGTAAGCTCATAGATTTAATTGAATCCGATGAGCTTCGAGATAAATTATTGGATAAAATTACTAAGAGATTTAAAAAAATACCTAATACTGGACATATACAAATTTGGCTTCAAAGAGCTATTTTAAAAATTGATAGAAAAAAGAATTTTGAAGAAAAACTGTGCAAAAAATTAAATGATTCTAAAATACTAATTTGGAATTCAGAATGGTTAAATCAAGAATTAGAAAAACTTATAAATGAGGAACCAATTATAGATGAGGATATAATTAAAAATATAAA
>NZ_JAVRHQ010000078.1:0-1019 GCF_031846485.1 Autumnicola tepida | reverse complement strand
ACGTATATCGCAAATGGCGGGTTTTGACAAAAAAGTATAATTTAGAAAACCAAGGAACAAAAGAGTAATCCGACAAATCCGCGTCCCAAATCCCGCTACTTGTCCATAACCGTAGCCGTTGTGCACAAATTTTATATGAGAAATTCAATTTACATTTCGGAAGTAATTCAATATGGTCCAAATTTAAAAGAAGATGAGATTTTAGGAATTTGTGAAAACATATCTCATTACTATAACTTAAAAAGTTTCAAAAAGACTGATTCGATCAAGAAGATTGCTTATGAAAATGAATTTGAAAATTTAAATAAAGGGAATGAAAGAATTATCAAAATGTCCAAAAGTAAGTATATAGATGACTTTTTCAAAAACGGATCTTTACAGTTAGGAACATTTAAATATTATCAACAATTTGATAATCCAGAAATTGGAGATAAGACAGAAGGTTCTTTCGTTGTTGTTGGACAAAATTCAAAATCTACCACCTTCGCTGTTGTAGGTGGTGGATTTAATAATTATATGTTTTGTGCCTATAATGGAGCTCCAAATCCAGAAGTAATAAATAAATTTGGTTATGATGATTATTTCGAAATTACTAATATTCAAGGATTCCGTGATGCAATAGCTAGAAAGTTAGAAGCTACTAATATACTATCCTCAAATTGTCTATATAGACAATTTAAAGTACTAGTGGGACAGACTGATGAAAATTTCAATTTACAAGAACTTTCTAACGCCTATAATTTAGTCAATAATTCAAAATACTTTATAAAAACAACAGATTTTGATCATCAAAATGAGTATAGAATTCTTTGGAATTTACCAACTGATTTAGAAGATAAACTTATTATTAAATGTCCCGAAGCAATTCAATATTGTAAAAGAAAATAAAATCAGTGCACAACAACGGTTCATCGCCAATAAGCGGCACCGTTAGAAAGAAAATAATTAACTTGACCAACAAACCAATACTAAGCCGACAATTCCGCGTCCCTTACTCCGCCAACTGGCGATAACCGAGA
>NZ_JAVRHQ010000077.1:0-1022 GCF_031846485.1 Autumnicola tepida | reverse complement strand
ACAGATCGTGGCAGATTTTGAAGGTGGGGAGTATAGTGTTCCACAGCTTTCAAAACTTCATGGGATCGCTAACCAGGTTATTTATCGCTGGATTTATAAATTTTCTACCTTTAATGAGAAAGGTATAAGAGTGGTAGAAATGAAAGACAGTAGCCAAAAAAAGATGAAAGAGCTGGAAAGTCGTATCCGGGAACTGGAAGCGACTGTTGGTCGAAAACAAATTCAGGTAGATTACCTGGAGAAGATGATTGCCCTGGCTAAGTCAGAACTGGGTATCGACATTAAAAAAAACTACAACACCCCACAATCAACTGGTTCCGAGAAAACAACAAAAAGATGAATTTTTCTATGAACCAGCTTTATAAGAGTGTCGGGATCAGTAAACAAGCTGTGCACAGTTATGCTAAACGACAAGCTGTTTTTGATGATCAACTGATGCAATTAATGGAAGAAGCCGATGAGCTTCGCAGAGAACATCCTGGTTGTGGGGTGGAGAAGATGTACCATACTTTAAATCCTGATTTTATTGGCAGGGACCGATTTGTGGAGACTTTTATGCAATTGGGCTATCGATTGAAAAAGAAGAAAAATTACCGGCGGACTACCATTGCTGGGAAAGTCTACTATCCTAATTTAATAAAAGGAAAGCAAATAAATGGTCCTTGTGTAGTCTGGCAATCTGATATTACCTATTACAAAGTGGCAGGTAAATTTTACTATGCTGTTTTTATCATAGATGTTTACACAAAGAAAATTGTGGGATATCAGGTATCAGACCATATGAGAGCAACGGCAAATATGAAAGCTATGAAAATGGCACTAAAGGGAAATGATGCCCCCCAAATCCATCATTCAGACAGGGGAAGTCAATATACTTACAAAAAGTATATTGATCTTTTAAAAGCCCATAGTACAGCTATTAGTATGGCTTTAAGTGCACAGGACAATGCTTATGCCGAACGGATCAATAGAACCATAAAGGAAGAATATCTGGATTATTGGGAACCAGGAAGTTTTAATCA
>NZ_JAVRHQ010000076.1:0-1040 GCF_031846485.1 Autumnicola tepida | reverse complement strand
CCAGCAATAATGAAAGATAAATTTCCTATGAAATATACTGTGATTCTATTCCTTGGATACATAGCATATCTTTTGCTTGAACATCCAATAAATTCTTTTATAGAGACTTTTTCACTACCAATCTTATATCAAGGATACCTTTCAAATTTAATATTACTTTTTCCTCTTTTAATTTTATTAATCTTTCTATTATTCCGACTTAATCTTGAAAAAAGCTTAAAATCAAAAGACAAAAGAATATATCTTATTCCAATTGGTTATTTATTCTTCGTGATAATAATGAGTTTTAGTGCATTTAAAAATGCCATTTCTTTAGAATTATTAATTTTTCTATTCAGCTTAAGTTTGGTAGGATTTACCGAAGAGATTTTATTTAGAGGAATAATATTCCCCAAATTATCCGACTATTTTTCATCGATTTGGTTAGGCGCATTATTTTCTTCTTTTCTATTTGGAATAGGTCATTATATAAACCTATTTAAAAATCCAGATTCTATAAATGAAATCACATACCAGGTAATTTCTGCTTTTTGTATTGGAGTATTAATGTGTGGGATATTTTATAAAACTAAAAATATTTTTATACCGTCTTTAATTCATACAATTTTTAACCTCCAATCCCTAATAAGAGTCTTTAATGGAATTCGAAATCAGAAAACAACCATATCAGACACTTCAAAAGAAGTATTTCATCCATCAATATGGGAGCTATTAAACCAAGAACTACTATTTAATTTATCCTGCTTCCTTATAGGTTTAGCACTAATTTTTTTCGCGAATAAAAACAAAGAGAATAGTATCATTACTGCAGGCAACAACGGTTAATCGCCAATAGCCGGCACCGTTAGAAAGAAAATAATTAACTTGACCAACAAACTAATACTAAGCCGACAAATCCGCGTCCCTTAATCCGCCAACTGGCGATAACCGAGACCGTTGCCAAGAATAGCGCCGACTGAATTACAAATTTCAACCTGCTAATATTGTGTATTTTCTTATTGAAAATCCCGCTCACATTTAGCGGAAAAAAGTAATTATAC
>NZ_JAVRHQ010000075.1:0-1174 GCF_031846485.1 Autumnicola tepida | reverse complement strand
CCAACAAGAGTGCGCTGAAATTTTTAAAATTCTCATTACCATTTTTTTCTGATAATTATAAAGATTCTGTGTTACAAAACTGGAATTAACTCAACGGGAAGTGCATTTTTTCAGTTCGTGTTTTAATGGTTTTCAAATGAATAATTTTTCCCTGGCGCTGAAAAATATTCACGATTAATAATGGCAAATTTTAATAAAGCGCTTTTTTCGCACTCCAGTAGGTAACAGCGGTTAAATCAAATTGCGCTGAATCAGTAAAAAGTTTTATTTTAGATTTTAATAAACATCAGGCTTAGCTGACAAATCCAAGTCCCCATTCGCAACTTGCATTAACCGCGGCCGTTGGCATTAATACTTAAACAGAGAAAATTTAATTTTGAAATCTGATTTAAAGTAATAACTTTGTATTTACAAAAATAAAAGTTATGGAAACTTCAATTATACAGATTGGAAATTCAAAAGGACTTCGTTTAAGCAAAACGATTATTGAAAAATATCACATAAAAGATAAAGTAGAACTCATTTTAGAAAAAGGTCAAATTATACTCCGACCAATTGATTCGCCCAGAAAAAATTGGGAAGAGAAATTTAAGAAAATGGCTAAAAATGAAGATGATCAACTTCTGATGAATGATGTGTTTGATGATGAAAACTTCGATGAATGGATTTAAATCAATACGATATAGTTCTAGTTAATCTAGATCCGACTGTTGGAAGTGAAATAAAAAAAACAAGACCTTGTGTAATCATTTCTCCAAATGAGATGAATAAATACTTGAGAACAATAGTTGTTGCTCCAATGACAACAAATACGAAAAAATATCCGACAAGAATTCCGGTAAAATCAAATGGAAAAAAAGGAATGATCGCGATTGACCAGATTAGAACAATTGACAAACAAAGAATTGTAAAAATCTTTGAATCATTATCCAACTCAGAAATCAAAAAGTGTAAAGAGGTGCTTAAAGAAACATTTGTGGACTAAGTACTAATGCCAACATCGGTTCATCGCAAATAACGGGTAGTTTGCTGAAAATGGTTATTTTAGAGACCAATTATGGAAACAACTAAGCCGACAAATCCGCATCCTTACTCCCGCAACTTGCGATAACCGGGACCGTTACCAAAAATTGCGCCGACCGAAATAAAGATTTGAACCTGCTAAAATTGTTCA
>NZ_JAVRHQ010000074.1:0-1262 GCF_031846485.1 Autumnicola tepida | reverse complement strand
CTGTCATTCCGGCGGATGCTGACCCCTTTAGAAAATAAAAAATAGCTGACTGGGAAAATTATTCCGGAGCATGTTGACCCCTTCGAATATTATTCTGGAGCATGCTGACCCCCAGCTTTTTGTATTGGTTTTGGTTTATTTGATGGATTCATCAAAAGATAAGTAATGGCCGGAAAACCAAAACGAATGAGTCAAGTAAAACAAATACTCCGTATGCATAAGCAGGGCAAGGGCATAAAAACCATCGCCAGGACCCTCTCGATCAGCAAGAACACTGTAAAAGGATATGTAAAGAAGGCACGGGCATCAACCCTCTCCATTGAAGCGCTGCTAAATTTGGAAGACCCGGTACTGGAAGGGAAATTATGGCCTGGCAACCCGGCCTACAAAGACGAGCGTTACGAGCAACTTAAGACGCAACTGGAATACTACAGCAAAGAACTTAAAAAGGTTGGGGTTACCCGGCAGTTGCTCTGGGAAGAGTATAAAACAGGAAACCATTATTTTTATAGCTATGGCCAGTTCTGCTGGCACCTCCAGCAATACCTGCGCAGCGGGAAGCCATCTATGGTATTGGACCATAAGCCCGGAGATAAACTTTTTATTGACTACGCCGGAAAGACTTTATCTTATATTGACAGGGATACCGGGGAGGAAATCAAGGCCCAGGTATTTGTAGCCTGTCTGCCGTATTCCGATTATTGCTTTGCCCTGGCCGTGCCCAGCCAGAGGCTGGAAGATTTTATTTATGCCCTGGGCTGTTGTTTAAAAGATCTTGGCGGGGTTCCCCAGACTCTGGTACCGGACAACCTGAAGGCAGCCGTGATAAAGGCCAATCCTTACGAGCCTGACCTTAACCGTGCCCTGGAAGACTTTGCCAACCATTATGGCACTTCGGTCACCCCGGCACGTCCCAGAAAGCCCCAGGACAAATCTTTGGTAGAGAACCAGGTGAAGCTGATCTACAACCGGGTATATGCCAAATTACGCAAGCTCACTTTCTTCGACCTTCCTTCTTTGAACAAAGCCATTGCCCAAAAAGTCAGGGAACATAACCAAACCCGTATGCAACAGAAAGATTACTGCAGGGAAGAAAAGTTCCTGGCCGATGAAAAACATACCCTGCAGCCGTTACCGGAAACAGCCTTCGAGATCAAATACTATCGGGAACATAAAGTGGCCAAAAACAATCACATTTACCTGGGGATGGACAAACACTATTACAGCGTTCCCTATACTTACATAGGGATGAAGGTCAAGGT
>NZ_JAVRHQ010000073.1:0-1278 GCF_031846485.1 Autumnicola tepida | reverse complement strand
TATTTACACCCGCTCTTTGGTGAGGATCTATCATAAAGCAGGACTTATAGCCACGCATCCCAGGAACCATAAAAAAGGAGGGTATACCACCCGGAAGGAACACCTGTGTTCCCACCACCAGTACTATAAAGAGCGTAGCCCCACGTATTACCTGCAACGCGGGTATAACCACTCTGAAGAACTTTACCGGTATATGGAAGCCTTGTTCAAACAGGACAAATATCCTGAGCAGCTTTATAAAACCTGTGATGGCATATTGAACCTGTCCCGAAAAACCAATCGTGAGATTTTTAGTAAAGCCTGTGGCATTGCTCTGGACCACGGGCAGTATTCTTACCGGTTCTTAAAGCAGGTCCTGGAGAACCGGATGACCGACTATCAGGAGGAACCACAGGTAAAATCCCTGCCTGCCCATGGGAATATCCGTGGGGCTTCTTTTTATAAATAAGTAACTATTAAAATTAAATATAAGATGAACACTATTGAAAACCAATTATCACAACTCCGACTCGGGGGAATGCACCGCAGCTGGAACGCTATGGTAGAAACCCGGCAACACCACGAGCTATCTCTGGGAGAGGGCTTAGAAGTATTATTACAAGCCGAAGCCGAAGAGCGTACCCATCGGCGCTTTGAACGCCTGAAGAAAAGTGCCCAGTTCAGGTACCAGGCCACCATAGAAGAACTCAACCTGGAAGCCTCCAGGGGAATCAATAAAGACCAGATCATCGAACTGGCTACCGGCGGATATCTTGAAAAAGGGGAATCGGTGCTGATTACCGGGGCCACAGGCTGCGGAAAAAGCTTCCTTGCCTCGGCTTTAGGACACCATGCCTGCAGCCAGGGCAATAAGGTGCTGTACTTCAATACCCAAAAATTACTGATGAAAACCAAAATGACCCGTATTGATGGAAGCTTCCTGAAGTTTTTTGATAAACTGGCAAAAGCCCATTTACTCATCCTGGATGATTTTGGGTTGGCCCATCTGGACAAAAAACAGCAAATGGATCTGATGGAAATTATTGAAGACAGGCACGGAAAATCATCAACCATTATAGCCAGCCAATTACCGGTGTGAAGCTGGTATGATATTATCGGAGAAGCCACCATTGCCGACGCTATTTTAGATCGATTGGTACACACTTCCCACCGAATAGAACTTAAAGGAGAAAGTCTTAGAAAAAAACTGTAATATTGTCATTAACTTATCTTTTTGACCAAAATCTCTAGAGGGGTCAGTATGGCCTGAATGGGGGGTCAGCATCACCTGAATATCCA
>NZ_JAVRHQ010000072.1:0-1295 GCF_031846485.1 Autumnicola tepida | reverse complement strand
CGTTGGCAACAAGCTAAAAAAACTGTGCAAACAATGAATGACCATAAAGGAATTGAAAATATATTGAATATTGTAAAATCGAGAATTGATGCTCATTTAAAATTTAAGCGGGAATATGACAAACAGCTAGCATTTGACTTTAGTTTATTTCAATTTTTTTCAATGGGCGAAAATAAAATCAGTCAAGTTTTAGCCTATTTCTTGGATGAAAAACAAAATCACGGTCAAGGAAATATATTTTTAAAGGAATTTGTAAAAACATTCTGCGATAAAGAAATAGATGCGCAGAGTTCAGTGAATATATGCGAAAAAATAATCTCCGAAAATAGAAGAATAGACATTTACATTGAACTTAAGGAAATAACGATTGCAATTGAAAACAAGATTTGGGCAGATGACCAAACTAATCAATTGAGGGATTATTCAAAATATTTAGAACAAAAATCAAAGGGAAATTATTTGTTATTGTATTTAAATCCTTATGGTTTAGAACCAACGCAAAAAAGCATTAAAAAGAAACTGAAAGAGAGTCTGATAGAACAAAAAAAGTTTAATATCATAAGCTACAAACACGATATAATCAATCTAATAAATAATTGGTTAGTGATTTGCGAGGCTGAAAACGTTTCTCATTTTTTGAAAGAGTTTAAGAAATATCTTGAAATTAAATTTCTCGGTAAAAACACATTAAATATGTCAAAAGAATTAAGAGCTATAATTCTCAACAACGAAAGGGAAGTCCAAGAATTGGTAAATGAATATAAATCACTTGAAAATGAAATTTTAGGTAAGCTAAATACTGTGGGAAAAGAATTGGATAAAATCGATATTGACTTGAATTCTGGAATGGAATTAAGCAAAAGTGGTTTATTTAATTGGGAAGGTGCAAGAGTTTATAAATATTCAATTTCAAAAAATGGAAATAAAATTTGGGTACAGTTTGTAAAAGATGAAATACACTTGTATTCAAATTATTATTTACAGGGAGGAACAGATGTTATTTTAAATGAAATACTCACCGAACTGAATATTAATAAGAGTACCAAAATAAATCACAACCAAAGCAAATCCGCATTAGTAAACATCTTTTTAAGTCAAGTAAATATTGCAAAGGAAAGTTTAAGAAGATACGATGAACTAATGAAAACCGAGGAAAAGCCAGTTGCCAACAACGTATAACGCAAATGGCAGGTTTAATAGAAAAAAATTAATTAGTTTCCATAACAAACAAAATCGTTAAGCCGACAAATCCGCATCCAAAACTCCACGCCACTTGTCGTTATACGAAGCCGTTA
>NZ_JAVRHQ010000071.1:0-1302 GCF_031846485.1 Autumnicola tepida | reverse complement strand
TGACCCGTCCTGAATAAAGGCTACATAATTTTAAATAGTTATGTACAAAAATGACAAAGTAATCAGACGGTATTCAGAATCTTTCAAATTGAAAATTTTAGACGAACTTACCACAGGGAAATTAAATAAATATCAACTGGGGAAACTCTACGGTATTGCTCCTTCAACTATCAATGAATGGATTAAAAAATACCACCGGAAAGACCTTATGAATACCAGGGTGACTGTGAACACAAAAGATGAAATTACACGCATCAAGCAACTTCAGAAAGAGATTGAACAGCTCAAAAAGTTACTGCTTAAAAAAGATATGGATGCTTTGGTTGAAGAATCCTATCTGGAAGTAGCTGCAGAAAAACTGGGCTACAAATCGGTGGTGGAACTAAAAAAAAAACTAAATATCAAGCCCTGATAAAGGCTAAAGATAAAGCTAAGAGATTTGCTTCTTTGACCACTATTTGCAAGTGTTTCGACCTCAAACGAGATGCCTATTACAAGTATAAACGAAGAGAGGACAGGCGCCTGGAAGTAGAACGACAGGTCGTTAGTATCGTCAAGCAAAGGCGCAGATCCCTTCCAAGAGAAGGCGTTAGAAAACTCATGAGATCCCTGGACAACGATTTTAAAAAAGCACAGCTTAAAATAGGCCGAGACACCTTATTCAAAATCCTTAGAAAACACAACATGCTCACCCTTAGAAAAAAATACTCCGCTAAAACAACCAACTCTATACACCGGTTCTATAAGCACCAAAATATCATCAAAGACCTCAAAGTTAGCAGGCCCAACCAAGTATGGGTAAGTGATATTACCTATATCAGAACTGTAAAAGGCTTTTGTTATCTGGCCCTGATCACAGACATGTACTCCAGAAAGATCGTTGGCTATGATATTAGCAACAGTCTTGAACTCAAAGGATGTGTGCGGGCACTAAATAAAGCGATATATCAGGCCCATAATCTTAAAGGTCTTATTCATCATTCCGATAGAGGAATTCAATACTGTAGTAATACATACACTCAGATCCTAATGAAAAATAAAATAAAAATTAGTATGACCCAGGAAAATCATTGCTATGAGAATGCAATGGCAGAGCGGGTTAACGGAATTCTCAAAGATGAGTTCTACCTTGATCAGACCTTTACTAACTTGGCGCACGCTAAAAGAGCGGCAAAAAATGCCATTAAATTATACAATGAAATAAGATTACATTTATCTTTAGGATATCAAACACCTAATTCGCTACACATAAATCAAGTATAAAAACCAATTTTAACCTGTAGCCGTATTTCAGGACGAGAC
>NZ_JAVRHQ010000070.1:0-1319 GCF_031846485.1 Autumnicola tepida | reverse complement strand
CTTTTGTTCTATAGACCTCCACCAATTGCCTACATTAGTCGCTTTATCAGATAGTTCATCTTCTGATTTTAGCGGAATACTACTACAATTAATTTTTGAATCTTTTGAAAATTCTTCGAACCGTTTCTTTATAAAATCCCAATTATTTTTTTCTGTGATTTTATGGACTAAGGAAACATATAATGCAGGATGAATTAATTGATATGGCCGCCAAGAAAATTTACCATCTTTATTATTTAAATAAATATAGTTTACTTCCTCAAAATCTGATGGATAATTGGTTTTGATTTCACCCGAATTATTCTGTCTTTTACTATAGAAATCACTTAAATTTTTATTCTCAATTTTCTCAGAAACTTTATTGATTAATTCTTGAAAAGTAAAATATTTGGGTAAATCAAAATTGAAATAACTTTCTTCCTTTAATAGATATTTTCTTGCTTCTATATCTGAAAGCTCTAAAATTTTCTTCATTTAAATCGAAATTTTGTTTTCGGCTTGTGCATAACGTGCTCGATTAACGCAAGTCGCGGGAATAAGAACTCGGTTTTGTCGGCCTAGTTGCTTTAATAATTGGTTTCTAAAATAACCATTTCAGCAAACAACCCGCTATTTGCGATAATCGTTGTTAGCAGCTGTTTTATTTCTATATACTCTCGTGAAGAAATTCATCCAAATCTTCTAATTTTCCTGAAATGCTTTTTTGATTCGTTAATTTCATCCAAATTTCAGAGTCCAAAATTTTATCTGAAATACCATTTTTTAGAGTATAATATGGATTTATAATTTTTCCAGATTTTTTTACTTCTTCATAATAAATTGCAGTTTTTTTAGAATCCATTATTTCAATTTTTTCATTTTTGTTTTTTAGATTTTTTACTCCAAAAAAATCTTGTCCACCAATTAAGGTTAATCGATTATTATATTCAGTTATAAAATGATTTCCCTCGTCTTCGAATCCATTAATTTTAATAAATCTGTCAATGTTTATCTCGCAAACTTTTACTATACCTGTTGCGATTACTCTTTCTTTCTCTTTTAGGAATTTTGGAATTCTTATAATCTCTAATATTTCATAATATAAATGCCAAATAATAAAAAATGTAGTTAGACCAAAAATAATAAGTGACCATAGTTTTTGAAAATAAAAAATTAGAGTTCCTAAGCCTATAACTAAAAGGATTAGAAGAATTACTGATTTTATTTTTTTTGTGAGTAAGGATTTTGTAGTTGCAATTTGACTTTTTAAAATTTCTCTTTCCTTTCCTGTTAATGATCTTTCATATTCTTGTATCAATTCCTAAATTTTTAATTAAAAT
>NZ_JAVRHQ010000007.1:0-158902 GCF_031846485.1 Autumnicola tepida | reverse complement strand
AGAATACTTGTTCTGTAACAGGAAATTTTTGTGTACGTACACATTTTTATTCATGGCGAACTGGGATTAAGATTTAGGTGAAGTATTTTGTGAATTGGTCTTCCCATTTAACGATTTTGTTATTATACATAGCATCCAGGGCCATTTGCACTGCAATAGCTGTTTTTGCCCCAGTTCTCAAATTTGACAGCGGTGTTTTGCTATTTTTAATACTATCTCTAAAGTCCATGAGGGCCTGTTTACTGGGATTAGCATGATTTACATTTATGGGAATTCCTTTACCTTCTTCCCACTGTATGGTTGCGCCAGAAACTCCATCTACGTTGCCTTTCTCCTTCTTATAATGTCCTTCAGGATAAAACCAGGCATTGGTATAATCTAATAAGAAAGTACCCTTATTTCCCATTACTTTAATTTGATAATCATTTCTCGCATTGGTGGTAAGGCAAGTAAATTTAGCTTCTATTCCGTCTGGATAGCTATAAATTAAGTGGGTATTGTCATAAGTTTCCCTACCATCTTTATAGTAGTCTATACCGCCAGTACCCATTACCTGTTCAGGAGTAGCTTCGAGTACCCAATTTACAAAATCAATTTGATGGGAAGACAATTCGGCCGTAAGGCCTCCTGAATATTCCCGGTACATGCGCCAATTAATCAGCTTTTCTAGTTCGGTCTTTGGCACAGATCTTCTCCAGTCTCCATTACGGTTCCATTGGCATTCAAAAGCCGTAATGTCCCCTATTTTCCCATTTTTAATTAAAGCGACCACATGATTATATAGCCTGGAACTATGATATTGATGTCCTGTTTGAAAAATAGTTTTAGGTGTCTTTTTTTCAAGTAAAGCTTTAATATCATGATAACCTTTAGCTAAGGTTTTTTCTCCGTAAATATGCTTTCCGGCATCCAGAGCATCCAGTTCTATCTCTGCATGCAAGCCAAAAGGAACGGCTACCAATACGGCATCTATATCCTTATTTTCCAGAAGCTTTCGATAATCCGTATATGCTTTAGGATTGCCATCTGCACGATTTATTCCATTTTCAAGATGCGTAGGTAATATGTCACAGCATGCGACCACCTTTAAATTTTCTATCTGATTAATAAAGGGTATGAGACCCGCTCCTCTACTGCCAGTTCCAATAATCCCCATATTTACGGTCTCATTAGCTCCATTAAACGAACTAAAATTACCTAACATTGAAGTTGAAGTTGCCAAAGCTATAGAGGCCATACTCCCTTTTATAACAAATTCCCTTCTTTTCATTTTATAATTCTTTAAATGGTCAACGCTTTTTCATTGATAGTAAATCTTTCCGGGCAAGCCCACGGAGCATTTTAGAGAAACACGTTTTCAAACTTTAAACATTTACTGACGAGACAAGTCTCGGGATATTTACCCTCCTAGAATAAAAATCCCTTATCAGAATTTTTAAAACCAAATCTTATACTTGTGGTTTCCAGCCTTTTTCATATTCACGACTCCATAGCGCCATGGCATCTCGGTCATAGATCCGCCCCGTCTTCTCATCTATAGCAAAATCTTTCCTGGTGCGATAAGCCAAATTAGCATAATGTACCATAGCCATACTAATCGCTGCATCATCAATTGGAGCCTGTAATTTTTCTGTACCACGAACAGTATTAAAGAAATTAACCACATGCGCCGTAGTGGTGTCACCTCCTCCTCCCAGAGCAGTCCCGGCTTCATTTGATCCTGCAATTTTCTCTTTAATTATTTTACCACTACGATCTGTCATTTCATACCTTCCCCGATCTACAAAAGCAGCACCCTCGCTACCATAAATAATGGTTCCACGACCTGCACCATAAGTGTTATAACCGTTCCGGCTCTTACCGTCCCACTGAATAATTTTGTTATCAGGAAAACTGAAAGTTGCTTCCATGCTGTCATACATTTCCCAGCCATCATCTTTAAATTGACGTTTTCCTGCTTCTACCCGTGCATGTTGAGGAAATTCAACCTGTAGGGCCCAACGGGCAACGTCCAGTTCATGTGTCCCATTATTACCGGCTTCAGCTGTACCATAATTCCAGCCGTACCAATGCCAGTTATAGTCCCAGGTTTCAGAAGTATAATCCCTATGGACAGCTGGGCCCTGCCATAATTCCCAATCAAGACCTTGCGGAATCGGAGCCTTTTTCTGTACAGGTACAGGTCCCCGGGAATTGACATAAAAAGCTACTGCTTTATATGGCTTCCCTATTGCTCCAGCATGTATTTCCTTCATGAGTTCAATAGTATGATTTGAAGAACGTTGTTGATTTCCCATTTGCACTACCTTATCAAATTTTTTAGCAGCAGCCACCAGCATTTCATTTTCATTCATATCATGACTACAGGGTTTCTCTACATATACATGTTTTCCTGCTTTCATAGCCATAATAGAACCAGGTGTATGCCAATGATCGGGAGTTGCATTAAGTAGAACATCCACATTTTTATCATCAAGTACTTTCCGAATATCATTTGCAGTTTTAGGTGTATAATCAATATGCTCTGTAAAATTCTTCAAGGCTTTTTCCCGCTGACTCTCCATTACATCACACAAATACCTTAATTCCACATTTGCGCTTTTCAGAGCAACCGGTTCGATGTATGCCCCCACTCTTCTTCCTAATCCAGCAATAGCGACCTTTAGCCTGTCATTAGCTCCTATAATTTTTCTGTAACTCTTTGCCGGCATAGCCATAGCAGAACCTGAGACAGCAACTGCGGCACCACCTAAAATTGATTTCGTTATAAAATTTCTCCTTGTAGTCATATTATAGTTCTTTAATTTTTATGTTTTTGAATGAAACTCTGTTTCCATGGTCCTGCAAAAGAATCCGGCCTTCTTTTAATTCTCCAAAGTTTGGCCATTTGTCATATTTACTCTCTGAAACCAGTTTTCTAAAATTTTCACTTCCGCGTTCGTATTCTAAAACTTTAACACCATTTAGCCAGTGTTCCACATGATTGTCCCTGGAAATGATGTGTGCCGTATTCCATTCGCCCACAGAATTAATTGGTTTATCTGGATCTGCTTTTATAAGGTCGTAGAGGGAGGCCACCGTGCGACTTCCTTCATGATTTCCTAATTTTGCATCTGGATGATTCTCATCATCTAAAATCTGGTATTCCAAACCAATGGAAGATCCGGGGCCTTTATTTATATCGGTGTCAACATAATATTTAATTCCACTGTTTGCACCTTTAGTTATTTTAAAATCTACTTTTAGTTCAAAATCTCCGTAAAGATCTTCGGTGACAATATCGCCGCCTGCAGCAGATTCAGCCCCACCACTTGCCAGTACGGTCAATACACCGTCTTTTATGATCCAACCATTTTCAGGAAAATCATCTAATCTGGCCCCCCGCCATCCATCAGTAGTTTTGCCATCCCAAAGCAGTTTCCATCCATTTTCTTTTTCTGAGGATGTCAGCTGATTTTTAGTATTAAATACCGGCGCGTTGCTTTTCCTGTTATACTGCTCCAGGCTATCCGTTAAAATCCTTACATTTTTCCACATAATTTGTTTTCCCGGCTCTTCATCATCTCCAATTGCATGTACCTGTAAAGCTATAAAGCCTTCTTTGGTCTTATCATCAACCAGGTTTGCAGCTGCCACTCCGTTTACCCAGGTTTGAATGGTATCACCTATGGCTTCAATCCTGTAATGATTCCAATCGTCTTCTTTATATGCACTCTGTGCGGAAGTATTCAGATTCAAAGGATACAGCCACCCTCTTCTGGCTTCGTCATAAATACCACCACTCCATGCACGATCTGAAGGATCTATTTCTACCTGATAACCATGTACACGATTATTTTGATAATCGGGTCTGCTCTCGCTTCTTATCTGGATCCCAGAGTTCATACTAGGATCTGCCTTAAAGTCGAGCTCCAAAATAAAATCATCATACTTTTTATCTGTCGTGAGAAATGAATTCGGTGTTCCCGAAACCGTAGTTCCCACAATAGCTCCATCTTTTACATCATATTTGGCTTTACCGTTTTTTTGCGTCCAACCGGAGATATCTTTCCCATTAAACATTGGTTGACCAACAGCTTGCTCTGAGGACTTGTTGGCGCAGTTTATTAATAATGGAGCACTAACTGCAACGGTTAAAATTTTTTTAAATGAAGATTTCATATACATTATATCTAATTATTATTTGAATAAAGTCCGGTATTTCCTTCTTCCAATACCTTATCTAATTTATTGACCAGTTTTGGCCTTTCTGCCGCAATATTTTTATTTTCATTAGGATCATTTTTATGATCATAAAGTTCGATTACTGGCTGCTCATCCCTGAAGTATTTCGTGTACCGATAACGCGGTACCCTAACCGTTATTCCATTATTAAAATATCCGTATGCATTTTCCTGCCAGTTCCTATCATTATTTTTTTTACTCATAAGATTCACCATACTTCTTCCCTGGGTTTCATAAGGCATTTTCACTTCGCACAACTCCATCAAAGTAGGATAAATATCAATTGAACTTACTATTTCTTCAACATCCCTTTCCTGCTTTTTGATTGAAGGAGCCTTAATAATCAAAGGACTTTTTAGTGCCCTTTCAAACAAAGTATGCTTTCCCCATACCTGATGATCACCCAGCTGCCATCCATGATCTCCCCAAAGGACTACGATCGTGTTTTCATCCAATCCTTTACTTTTTAGCTTATCTATTAGTTTACCAATTTGTGCATCAGTGTAACTCACAGCAGCATAATACGCATGCCTTACTTTTTTAGCATATTCTTCTGATGCTGGTCTATTTAGTACCGGATGTTCATCACCTAGTTTATAACGGTTAAACTCGGGACTGTCATGCAAGCTAGCTAAATTAACATTTTCAGGAATAAAGGGTGATGCAGTAGTTGAAATTTCAGCTTCATCATACATATTCCAATATTTTTTCGGAGCATTAAAAGGCAAATGTGGTTTAAAAAAGCCAATTCCAAGAAAAAATGGTTCGTCCCTGTTAGCCAGGGAATCTATTTGCTCAAGAGCCAGTTTTGCTGAAAGGCCATCTGGATAACCATCATCATCCACATCACCATTTTCATAAGGTTTGACATTCCGCTCCTTCGTTATTCTACTGCTTCCATCTGCATAAGCGAAAAAAGCGTCCCAACCATCTTCCCATTTTCCTGCATTAAACAAATTTTTATCCCAACTATACGGAAGTTCAGGCGGTGCATTTTTTGAACTTTCTTCATAACCGTATAAGCCATCAATGTAGTGACTTACCTTTCCAATCCCAACAGTAAAATAACCATTGCGTCTTAGCTGATGGATAAAGGTTTCTGGCCTGTTTGTCTCCGGTTCACCGGAAATAAACATCCTAATTGCTTCATTGCTTAGATGTTCCCTCGATTGAGGCAGAGTTCCAGTTAGTATGGAATATCTTGAAGCACCACAGGTTGGAACCTGTACGTAATGCCTCTTAAAAACGCTTCCTTCTGAAGCTAGTCTATCTATGTTAGGAGTTTTTATGATCTCATTCCCATATGCTCCCAATTCAGGACGTAAATCATCCACAAAAATGAATAAAACATTGGGTTTACTATTACTCTGCCCAAGAGCCGAAAAAATATTTAGAAAGCATACTATCATCAATACTCTAGAAAACTTCATTCTTCTTTCTTTCTTTAATAAATTTAATTCATTCAAATTCAAGCACCTATTGCATATCACTTGAGAAAATCTAAAAATAAAATTCCAATAGAATATCCCAGTGCATAATATTCATTTCTTGTATATTAGAAAAGATTTAATTTTTGTTTATATCATTTAAACTCCTGAAAACCCTATCAAATCCAAAAACTCTGTCCCCCTCATACCAGCGTAAGAATACTCCGTGTTCTGTGGTCTTAAGAGTTTCCTTAGCATTTTCCAAATCTTCGATAGTATTATTAACAAGCTTCTTCTGGTCTGGATTTGAGTCATCCATTTGATAGGCTTGGCTCAAATGCAATAAACATTGATTTAGATAATACATGAAATACGCAGGAGCTCTCAGATTGTCATTGAAAAACGGCTGCTTATCATTTGGTAAATTCTTATAGATAGCATCTGCATCATGTGCAACTTTTAAAAATTCATCCGCAGCTTTTTTCGTTCCTGTTATTATAGCTCCAATTTGAGAATCTGCCCCGTTATCTTCCGGTTCTATTCTATAGGTTCTGCCTTTTACTTGTTCATTACTTAAATCTTCAAGTGGGTTTGATTTATAACCGTCATTGAATTTTTTAGCTATATCTTGGATTGCTCTTCTATATCTAAGATCTAAAAAAATGTATTGTCTATCAAAATTTTCAAAATCCGCTTCTTTTGATTTCCAATACGAGTTATAGTAATCGCTGTAAAGTTTAGCAATCTCTGAAGCTTGCTCTTCGCCAAAATATTTGGTGGAAAAATCCTTTAGAAAAGAATCTGTAGAGTACGAATCAAAATCCCACATCATAGCGGCATTAGCCGAAAGTTCCATTACGTATTCTCTTATGTTTCCTGCGTTTACTACAGAGTAAGCAAGTGGTTTATTGCTCTTCTCTGCTACATATCTATAGTTTTTTTCCATTTTCCAGGGACCTTCTCCCGCTGCCAGATGGCTCCCGGTAGAGTTAAACTGGTAATTAAAGTAATAGCCCAACCTCGCATCTGAATTATCATCCAATTGCTGAATATCATTATTAGGATAATGATCCCTACGTGTTGCAACATAGGTCCTTATAAGAGTTGGATCATTCAGAGGATGAATGTAGCCCTGAGCTAACAGATCAGAGAGTTCATTGTAAAATATTGTCCTAAATTGAGTGTCTGGATTTTCGGTTACTTCAAGTACAATATCGTGTTGCCTTTTAGTCATCTTATCAATTATTTCGCCACGAGCGGTCATTGATTCTGGCGCATCTTTAAAAGTATACCAAAATGGATGATCCCCACTACCTCTAAAACCCACGACCCATAGCATATTGATGTCATTCCTAACGATGCATTCCACATTATACCGCCAGAATTCTTCCACCTGCTTTACATTTGCCAGAGAGAGCTCAGGAGGAACAGTATCCTTTGTTTTTTTCCAGTAATCATTCCAACCATGGAAAGAGGCATTCAATGGACTATGGTGATGGCTGGTATTCACCAAGCCATATTCTTTGATGAGACGGGTAGTAGGCGAAACACTATATTTATCAGCATAATCGCGTTCATCGTCAAACCACTCCATTGTGTTCATTTTACAACGAAGTGCGGCTTCTAACCACATCTCGCTGTTTTCTCTGGATAACTTCCGCCAGGGTGCAAAAAGGTCGGTATCATTAGGAAACCAAGCCCGGTATTTCACTTCTGGTGATTTAATATTGATATTGAGGTCATTAGAAATTGTTATTTCATCTTTCTTTTCAGCTTCCCACGCGCTATAATACCAAAATGGAGGAACACCCAATATTTCCTCACTAAAGGTATAAATGGCAAATATGGTTCCTCTCATATCGGCACCGTTTATCACAATAGCACCATTATCGGCATAAACCTGATGGGATTCCCATTCTTCTACTGCCGGATATTTACCCTTATATTTTTTACCGGTAACTACTATCAATGAGGGACCATCTTTGGGTAATTCATTTACGATTTCTGAAGTTTTACCAAAAAATTTTTCTAAATCTCTTTGCAAGTCCCTAACCGCTTTCATTACAGGTTTAGCCTCATCAGACGCAACGTATATCGGGATTCCGCCTTTTATTACTAAATCCTGGTTCCGGGTATTACAGGAATACTGGAACATTACGAAAGCCAGTAAACTAAGGATTTTTATATTTTTGAAATGGGAGAATTTCATGATCTTCATTTTTTTTGAAAAGATTTAAGTGCTATGGTTTTCAGATTAAACAATTCATCATCAAACTGTTTTATTAGAATCTTTTATCTTTGCGAAAAAGTAATCTGAATGCTTTTCAAATTTTATTGAACTCTTGTTATTAGATTTTTTTCACCCGCAATTTATCATCTTTCACTATTTAACTCAATATCAAGATGTCCCGGTTCAGGAAATTTTCTTATATGCGAATACCTCTTGTAACTATCAAATATTTCTTTATCTGGCCCTACTATACGAGGATCCTTTGTTTTATTAAGTTCCTTTATCAATTCCGCTTTTAGTTTCTCTTTCTCTTCAGCATATTCCGGGCTATCGGCTAGGTTATTTAAACAATAGGGATCTTTGTTGATATCAAACAATTCAAATTCCGGTCTCTTTCCTACTGCCATAAGAAGAAATTGCTTGATTTCTTCCTCATCAGCATGTTTTAAAAGATAATCCTTGGTGGGGCTTCCGTCTATATCTGTATATGCCCTTCCATATAAATAGGATCCGTCATTTAAAATTTCACTAGTAATATCATTGGGATTGAATTCCTGTGGAGCCCCTGCAGGCCACCGGTCTGGCTTCATATTCCAGATAAATAAATAATCCCTACTGCGCAAAGCCCGCTGCGGGTAACCCCAGTTTTTATATCTCGATGAGGAATGACGCTCTCTTCCTGAAAAAACATATGCATTTTCCTTGTTTACATATCCATCTTTTTTGGATTTTAGAATATTCAAAAAACTCTTCCCTGTAATAGGCATCATCATTCCTTTTGGGCTTGCTCCTGCGATATCTAAAATTGTAGGAGCTATATCCACAAATGATACCGGATCTTTTATCACTCTTCCTCCGGAGAAATTTCTAGGATATCGTATAGCCATAGGCACATGTATACCATATTCATAAGCATTAGCTTTTACGCTTGGAAAAGGTTTCCCGTTA
The DNA here is from genome assembly GCF_031846485.1 of Autumnicola tepida. NCBI lineage: Bacteria > Pseudomonadati > Bacteroidota > Flavobacteriia > Flavobacteriales > Flavobacteriaceae > Autumnicola > Autumnicola tepida. The sequence continues at coordinate 150,073 of NZ_JAVRHQ010000007.1, read as the reverse complement.
TCAGATGTTACAATTACTATTGTATTCTCCAGTTCTCCTATTTCCTCTAAATACTCTAGCATATATCCTAACTGCCTGTCAAACCATTCAACCTCAACCACATAATCCAGCAGATCCCCTTTTACAACATCATTATCAGGTAAAAATCCCGGCACCCTTACATCTTTTAAATCTTTCCCAACTTTTTTATAAGAGTCTTTTTCATAAGGCCTGTGAGGTTCCCGGGCACCAAACCAGAAAAAGAATGGTTTATCCCCTTTTTCGTTTTCAACGAAATATTTGAAGTTGCCAAAATAATCGGTAGTTTTGATTCCACTGGCATAGCCCCCCATTTTGCTCAGGCTGTCTTTATCATATTCGAAATCGGAATGGAGTATTCCTGCTGCATTTGTTTCTCTCCATAAAGAATCTTTACCATTTCTAGCATACTGAAAAGGATCAACCCCTTTTCCGGTACGTCCAATACTATATCCTGCCCTTTCAAGTACATCAATAAAGGGTACATATTTTTTTAACCAGGCAGAGGCATGTTGGCCGGATTGTTCATTTTGCCACGGATAGCGACCTGTTATAATTGAACTTCTAGAAGGGGCACATCCGGGCGAACCCGCAATGCAATTGGCAAAATATACCCCTTCTCTGGCCACTTTGTCAAAAACAGGAGTGTTAACAAATTGACATCCCACAAAACTTGTGTGAGCAAAGGACTGGTCATCACTAATAGCGAAGAGGATGTTTGGGCGCTGTGATTTCCTATGTTCTTGTGCGTTACAAATTAAACCTGACAATACGACCAGTGACAAAAAAAAGAATTTGAATCTATTCATATAATCCCTATGCCTTTTCTTCAATGAAACACCCATCTAACCTTACTTTTTGTCTTTATTTATTATTTTACAGACCTTTACAGCTAATATCCGGGATTTTGCTCAAGATTACCATCAATATTTCGTTCTATTTCTGGTTGCGGAATTGGCCATAGATTATATTTTGGCAGAATTTCGTCTGCATAATAAGGATTAAATTCCTTAACCCTATCATACAGTAATCCGAGTCTCATCAAGGTAAGCCTTCTTTTCTCTTCCACACCAAATTCTCTCAATCTTTCATCCAGAATATAATTGATATCTATTTCGCCAGGAGAAGCTGGACTTGCATTTGCTCTTGATCTAACTTTATTTATATCTTGTGCGGCTTCAGTGGTTCTTCCAAGATTTAAATAAGCTTCTGCTCTCAATAAATAGGTTTCGGCTAATCTAAACATATACTGGTCTGTATACGTTGCACCCGCATTGTTTGTTAAAATCCATAAATCTCTGTCTGCGTAAAGACCCTCAGGATGATTAAAAGGAGTGGTTACTTTAGTCTGATAAGGATAGAAATCACGAGTAGTATCTACACCTTCTGGAGGATTCTCGGTTGATAATACCTGCCCGAAAATTGGGGAATCAGGATTATCAGCTGTAAATTCTCGTACAAAATTATGGTTTGCATTTCTTATATCAGTCTCAAAATCATCTCCCCATACAACATGACTAAAATGTTCTGTAGGTACTGCCCAACCAATACCACGGCCACCAGTATAAGCGCTCCTTGGCCATAAAAAAGGTGCAATTCCATCCACTCTTACATTTCTGATAAATGGCGCATGTTGCCTTTCCATTCTATAAGACCCACTCGTACTCGTAGAAACACTTCCTCCTCCAAGGACGTCTGTTTCAAATTGAATAACCCACAGGCTTTCAGAATTTCCGGATGCCCTATTTTGATTATGTTTCCTAAATAGATCCCAGTATACATCACCTGGCTGTTCATTAGCTCTTGCCCCAAAACGCTCCTGCATAAGAGCTGTGTTTGGGTCGTTAATAACCATTGATGCAGCATCTACCGCATTCTCGTATTCTTCTGCGGCAATATAAACTTCAGAGAGCAAATGATATGCGGCTAAACTATTAACCTTTCCATCTGCCACCTCGTTTATTGAAGGCAAATTCTCTCCAGAAAAATTCAAATCAGAAATAATTTGGTTTAGAACCTCTTCTTTTGTTGCTCTTGTAAAGTCTGTTTTGGGACTTGTAACTTCCTCAGTTATTAAGGGCACATCGCCATACAGATACAATAAAGTTCTATATGCAAAACCTCTAAAAAAACTTGCTTCAGCTTCAATTTCCAATTTTTGATTATCGGTTAATTCCGCCTCCTGAGATCTGTTTATAATAATGTTGCTTTCCGAAATTATTTTATACAGATTATCCCAATGGACAGCAGGAATTTCACTAGTCGGATCATAACTTGCAACCATATTAGTATGCCTGCGAGTACTAGGCTGTCCATCAAAAACAATGTCAGTACCGTATAAATAATCATATGGTCTATATTCTGAGCCACTGAAAAATTCATCTCTAGTGAGATAATACAAATTATTAATAGAGGCTTGAAAATCCTCATAGGTTAAATATGCATTCGATGAGCTTAAAAAATCAATTGGCTTTTCATCCAAGAAATCTTCATCACAAGAAACAGACCCCATAACTATAAAACTCAATATCACTTTGCAAATAAACTTTCTCATTTTCAAATTTTTAAAATGTTAGATTAAGGCCTAAGGAGTAACTTTTCATAACAGGCCGACCATTTCGCGTTAATTCCTGGTTAGTTTCGGGATCCCAACCCTTCCAATCTGTCCAGGTCGCAATATTCTTACCACTAATAAATAGGGTTAAATCAGATAGACTTAACTTCTCGATTAAATTAGGTTCAAAAGAATAGCTGAGATTAACATCTTGCAATCTAATAAAACTTCTGTCCTTCCATACTCCAGGTTCTATAGTAGCATTGTTCCTGGAAAGTGGTTGATCTCCTGCAGGGTTATTAGGGCTCCAAAAATTTACACCACTCGGATAGTTGTCTCTTAAAGCATTGTCATCAAGAACTAAACGATTAAGATTATAACCAAGATAGCCGTCTTTACCTCCCTGGATTGAATTTATAAATACATTTAAATTCCAATTTTTATAGCTAAGATTATTGATAAAACCTATACGATAAGCCGGTTCACTTCTACCTAAAATTACACGATCATCTGCGGGAGTTATATTTCCATCTCCATTTTGATCTACAACTCTTAAAGTTCCTGGAAAATATCCCTCTGGAATCTCATCATTTAGCTGATAAATACCCTTTGTTTGATAAGCATATATTGTTCCTAAGGATTCCCCTATAAAAAGATTACTGGAAATTAAATCATCCTCTACGCCATCACCATCTGAATCCCTCCCTGTCAACTCTAAGATTTTGTTTTTATTGGTACTGAAATTAATAGTAGAGGTCCATGAAAAATCTTCAGCTTCTATATTATGTGTGTTAAGTCCTAATTCAAAGCCTTTATTTTCCAATTTCCCAATATTAGTATTGATGTCATTAAATCCTGTAACATGAGGAATAGCTACCTGGAACAATAAATCATTAGTCCTATTAATATAGTATTCTACATTACCGCTTATTCTAGAACTAAATAATGAAAAATCCACACCTAAATTTAAACCAGTAGTTTTTTCCCATCTTAAATCGGCATTTCCTAAAGTATTTTGCTCTTGCCCAAAAGCCGTGGACCCTCCATCACCATAAATATAAGCTGGTCTAGTGATTAAGCTTGCTATAGAATTATACCTGCTGGTTTGGTTACCGCTTAGACCATAACCTACCCTGAGCTTTAGGTTATTTATTTTCTCATTTTGTAAAAAAGATTCATTTGAAAGCACCCAGGCCAACGCAGCCGAAGGAAAATAACCGTACTTATTATTTTGCGCAAACCCAGAAAAACCATCCCTTCTTATAGTACCAGTAAAAATGTACTTATCATCAAATTTATAGTTCACCCTGGCCATCTGATAATTAAGTGTCTCCTGCCAGGCATCTGAATATGCAAACTGGTTGGTTCCCTGTTCTAAGCTATTATAGCCTAAGCTAAGTCTGGTAAAGCCATTTGCGGTTGAGCCGGTATATTCATTTTGACGTTTTATTGCCCCATATAATAACGTAGCATTTATCGCATGTTTACCAAATTTATCTTTATAAGTTAGAATATTGTCGAGGTTCCAATCATAATAGTTATTGTGGTTTTTAAATGCCTCCCCCGTAAAACCCGCAGCATATTCACTGGCCCTGTAGTATTTATTTATCCTATAATTATTTCCAAAATTTAATCTATATGATAATCCCGTCAGAAATGGAAAATCTATTTCTGTATAAAGATTGGCGAAAAAGTAGTCGTGTCTCTCGTAATCATTGACGTCATAGGTAACAAAAGGATTCTCTGTATTTGTATTAAAAGGAAATGGCACTAAATTACCATTTTCATCATAAGGTTGAATTAAAGGAGATTGTCTGAGAAGACGATCCATAGATGGCTCAGCTCCATCCTTATTTACAAATGAACCAAATGATTGAATTCCGATTTTCCACCAATCTCTAGCCTTTGTTTCAAGATTCAGCCTTATACTTTTTCTTTGGAAATTATCATTACGTATAAAATTTTCTTGATCTGTCAAACCTAGTGAAAATAAATATCTAACAGCCTCACTACCACCACTCACACTTACTTTATTCTCATTAATATAACCCTTATGTGTTCCTTCATCAAACCAGTCATAATCAAAAGGCGCAATTTCACCATCCTCTGTTAACATCGAAGGATCAATATAATCTTCAAGATTAAAATTGGGATTAGGTTGGGTATAGTCAGGAGCTAAATAAGCTTCCTCATAAAGCAAATCATACATATGATTTAAATATTCCTCCCTTCTCATAGGCCTTATATCTTCAGTAGGCTCCTGAATGGCATATGAAGAACTTGCAGAAACACGGGTTCCCCGTGTATACCCGCCAGATTTTGTTGTTATAAGGATAACACCATTAGCTGCCTGAGCCCCATATACTGCTGTGGAGCTAACATCCTTTAATACATTGATCGATTCGATGTCATTAGGATTAATAGATTCCAGTGAACCATTATATTGAATTCCATCCAAAACAATCAGCACATTACTATTACCGGAAATCGTCGAAGATCCACGGATATTTAAGGATGGTGTAGATCCGGAACTGGTTACCTGACCTACTGAAAGGCCTGGAACTGTACCTTGAAGAGATTGAGCAATGTTGGTGTTAGGAGATTTTCTAAATGTTTCAAGATCTGCGGTCTCAACAGCACCTGTTAAATCGCTTCTTTCCTGTGTCCCATACCCTACAACTACTACCTCATCTAATGCAGCGGCATTTTCTTCCAAAGTCACTTCAATCGTAGATTGGCCATTCAACGCGATTTCCTGTGTGTCAAAGCCCACAAACGAAATCACCAAAACAGCGTCTTCGCTACTGACTTCCAGGGTGAAATTTCCATCAAAATCTGATTGCACTCCATTATTAGTACCCTTTTCTAAAACAGTAGCACCCGGTAATGGCACTCCATTATTATCTAAGATTGTACCGGTTATTTCAAAATCCTGATTTAGATCTACAGATCTTTCTATTGCAGTAGAATGTGCAGCAAAGGAGCTCCCAACACTATAAAACCATAAGAGTGTTAATACTGCTAGCCGTAAAGGAACACATGTAAGGCAGTTAATTTGGTATTTAAACATAATTTAAATGTTTATTATTATTGATAAGTAAATGTTATGTGTACGTACACATTAAAAATTAATAAATGCTAAATTTTATCCTACTAAAACGTTTTCTTGGAAAAAATTATGACTGCAATATATAAAAACTGGGGGAATATCATAAAAAATTTAACTAAAAATGTGCACGTACACATTTTTAGTTAAATATAACCATCTCTATTGGGACCTATAGTACATGTAATTTTCTTTTGTTATTATATCTAATGGTAAATAATAATCATTCTCCACCCTCTGCTTGGTAACAAGATATTTATAAAAGTTCTCCACAGCTAAATATCCCTGCGTTTCAGGACGTTGATCAATAATGTAATCTATTATACCCGCAGCTATAAAATCTAAATTATTATCAATTAGATCGTTCCCAACAAGCTTAATTTTAAGTTTTCTTTTCATCAAAACTTCAGCTACAAAATGTACCTTTGAGCTTGGCACATAAATTCCATCAGGATTTTGTCCAACAAGGATATCTTCTAGGCACTCCTTCCAATTAGATTCTCTTTGATCTACATTAAGCTCAACTATTTTTATATCCTGAAGACTATCGCTTTGTGACAAAAAGTCTTTAAATCCTTCACTCCTCTTTTGCAAAGTCTTGTTGTGATTTTCATTATTCTTGATAGAGAGAATTAATATTTTACCTTTTCCCCCAGTGGATGTACTCAATAGTTTTGCTGCCAATCTACCACTTTGGATTGCATCCTGACCTATAAAACTTATAGAACCACTATTCTGTATATTCGAATCAATGATAGAAAAGGGAATTGCCATTGTTCTTAATCTTGCACATAATTTTACAGCCTCAAAATTTATTACTGGAGTTAAAATCACCCCATCCGGCTTTAATTCAAGAACTTCCTGGACTTTCCTAATAAAAGACTCCGAATCATTTTGATCGAAATAAAAAAAGACTACTTTAATTCCAAATTGGTTTAAATCTTTAGCTGCTTGTTTAATTCCACGGCTAGGCATTTCCCAGTATTCACCGGCATCAAAATCAGGCACTAAGGCTGTGATTACATAGGATTTATTGAGCACAAGACCTCTTGCATAGAAATTTGGCTTATAGTCAACCTCCTTTAAAATTCGTAAAATCTTTTCTTTTGTTTCTTTAGAAACTTTTCCCCGATCATGAATAACTCTATCTACTGTTCCCAAAGATACATTTGCTCTTTTAGCTATTTCTTTTATGGTCATTTTAAAATGGTTTGTCTGTAAAAATAAAAAAAAGAGTTTTAGCAGTTTGTTTTATTATCACCTGAACTTTTCTTTCTATCTCCGTATTTCTCAAAACTTTCAGTAATTCACAGGGATAATCTACCCCAAAATGTTGGACTTGCAATAAAACCTGGACTTTAAGTTGAGTGACTAAGCTATTAGTTGGTGATTATACATATCTAATTCAAATCCTTTAACAGTTCTGTTGCCTAAATAAGAATGTCTTCTTCTGGTATATACCAGGACGTGATCCACTAAAAGATAGATAACTCGGCTTTAAATCTTAATTTATAACTACCTATAAACCCATTCTACTTTTAAGGATTTAAAAAAAGATTCCGTTTATGTGCAAACAAATAAAGGCTTCACAGGTATAACCTCGTGAAGCCTATATTTATGAGTGGTCCCACCTGGGCTCGAACCAGGGACCCCTTGATTATGAGTGTGTTTTTTTCCAATTAAAGTAAATCAAATAGAAACATATTTAATTGGTTATCAACATTTTAATGAAATTTGATATCAAATGATTCTCTTTGATATCAAAAAAATATGTGCAAATTATGTGCAAATTTTTTACGTATATTTATCTGATGCAGACGAGTTTAACCCTTAGTTTAGACAAAAGAAGAAGTCGGAAAGATGGCAAATTTCCGGTTATAATTCGTCTTGGCCATTACCAAAAAACTACATCTATAGCAACAGGACACGCAATTCCGGAGGAATGTTGGGACGATAAAAAGAAAAAGATCAAGGGGTCCTATAAAGGCACGGATTCTCTGTTCCACCTAAATAATTTATTACTCAAGGAGCTGGTTACATATCAGGATAAAGTGAATAAGCTAAAAGAGAATGGTGAACTTAGATTTTTATCAATTAAGCAATTAAAAAATCGTCTGGTAGGGAAGAATAGATATGATTCTTTTTTCGAATTTGGTGAATCTAAAGTCGCAGAGCTAAAGGCCACCAAACGTTTTGGCACAGCACAAAGCTATCAGCATTTAATCAATATCTTGAGAAAATTCACAAAAGGAAAAGACGTAAAGTTTAATGAAGTTAATTATGAATTTCTGGTAGATTTCGAACGTTTCCATTTATCTAAATCTAAGAATAGCATCAATGGGGTTGCTTCATATATGCGAACACTTAGAGCGATCTATAATAGAGGAATTAAGGAAGGAGTTATCCAAAGGGAGGCTTATCCCTTTTATAATTATCAGATAAAGACAGTACCGACGGCAAAGAGAGCTATAAAGATAGAATCCATCAAGAAAATACTTCAAGCCAAAATTGATCCGTCTGACTTTATGATTCACTACAGGAATTATTTCATATTTTCATATATGCTCTTCGGTATGTCATTCATTGACATGGCATTCCTAAAGGTGGAAAATATTATGGATGGTCGCATAAGATTTCAGCGTAAAAAAACTTCAAAGCTGTACGATATAAAAATAACTGAACCTTTACTAGAAATTATTACTTACTACACAAAAGATAAAAAGCCAGGAGATTTCATATTACCAATTATCAAGAGAGAAAAACTGGAGTTACAGTATAAGGATGCCAAAGACGCCTTGCATCGATACAATGATGGATTAAAACGACTGGCAGAGCGATGTGGCATAGATGAGAAGCTGACATCATATGTTTCCAGGCATAGCTTCGCCACTCATGCAATGCTAAAAAATATTCCTCTTATGGCTATTTCGGAGATGTTAGGCCATAGTAAATTAAATACTACTCAAATTTATCTGAAATCACTTCCCTCCAACCTTATGGATGTTTATCAAGAGGAATTAAATAAGTTTTAAGTTTAATTCCGAACTGGTTTATGGATTAAGAGAATTGCTACCTATCCTCCTAAGAACTTGCTCATTTCATTTTAAATTTTGTAGTAAAGTTTCTCCGGGGCAAACCCACGGAGCATTTTAGTGGAACACTTTTTCAAATTTAATTCGTTTACTGACGAGGCAAGCCTCGAGGTATTACCCTACAAAGAATAAATCCTTTTAGACGAATTATCTTCAAGAGCGTCTCAAAAAGCCTTTCATGACTTAAACAATACCCATACTCGTGAATTTTAATAATGAAAAGAATAAAATTAAAAATTCAGACATAAGTTATATAAATAGTGAGGCCCGGGATAATCTAAGGGCCTTTCTATGTGTAAAAATTGTCATGTTAATGGCTTATTTTTCTTTAAGCTCAAATTTTTGTTTCAAATCTTTAATCTGCACTTCAAACTCACCTGCTTCCAGTACCTTTTCACCTTTAGCATTATAGTAAAAGAGGTCTTCTGGATTTAAGCTGAATTCCAAGATTCGGGATTCCCCGGGTTCAAGATTTATTTTCTCGAAGCGGCGTAGTCGCTTAACATCGGGTGTAATTTGGGTGGCATACTGGTCTGAAGTATAAAGCTCTACCACTTCTTTTCCTGCCCTGTCACCGGTATTGGTAACTTTTACTTTCACCTTCAGGCTTTGGTTTGGCATAATGGAAGATTTATCGAGCTCCATGTTTTCATACTTAAAAGTAGTATAACTTAACCCGTCCCCAAAAGAAAACTGAGGGTTGTAATCGGCTTCATAATTATAAACCCCTTCAGCCTTTGTCTGCTCTTCAGAAGGTTTATGAATGTAGGGAATCAGCGCATTGGGATAACGGGGATAATTATAAGGAATTTTTCCTGAAGGATTTACATCTCCAAATATAATATCTGCCAGCGCATCTCCCCCGTAATTTCCAGGCAGATAAGCCTGGATTATTGCAGGCACCTGCTTTTCAAATTTACTGATGATCCTTGGACGGCCTTCATTCAATATCAATATTACCGGTTTTCCAGTGGCAGCAAGCTTTTGGGCCAGTTCGGTTTGATTGTCTGAAAGGTAAAGGTCATTCAGGTCGCCGGGCTTTTCTGTATAGGTATTTTCACCTACTACAAGCAGAATATAATCTGCTTTTTTCGCCGCGGAAACAGCTTTATCAAAATCAGCTTTTTCATCTTCATAGTAATTGCCGCCTTCCACATACTGCACTCCGGGCACATAGGTCACGTTTTTCTTCCCGATTTCATTTTGAACGGCTTCCAGAACTGTATTATAAGATTGTGCAAATTCCGGCACCTTTTCTCCCTGCCAGGAATAGGTCCATGCACCGTTGAGGGTACGCATTGAATTCGCATTAGGGCCGGTTACCAGTACTTTTGCATTTTTCTTCAAAGGCAGTATATTCCCCTCGTTCTTCAGAAGGGTAATAGCTTCAGCAGCCATGTTGTAAGAAGCCTGCTCGAATTCCTTGCTTCCAAATTTTGGATAATCATCAGGATTGGTAACGGGCGTTTCAAATAAATTGAGAGCCAGTTTTACTTTTATGATCCGTCTCACGGCATCGTCTATACGCGATGTTTCTACTTCTCCTTCTTTTACCAGTTCCAGAAGATTGTCCACAAAACGTTCGTACTGATAAGGTACCATACTCATATCTACGCCGGCATTAATGGCCATTTTAATGGCCTCCTTATCATTTTTAGCAATACGGTCCCTGCGGTGCAGGTTTTCAATATCTGCCCAATCTGTCACTACTAATCCTTCAAAACCAAGTTCTTCTTTAAGCAACTTTGTGAGCAGGTCGTAATTTGCATGAACAGGCACGCCATTAATTATTCCTGAATTTACCATTATGGTATGTGCACCGGCTTCAACAGCTGCTTTAAATGAAGGCAAATGATATTCGCGTAAAGCACTTTCAGGAATGTAAGATGGAGTTCTGTCTTTTCCTGAGGTTACGGCATGATAACCTAGAAAATGTTTCATTGTGGAAGCGATATGCTCCGGATTGCCAATATTGTTATCTACACCTTCATAACCATCAATCATGGCAACTCCCAGGGTGGAAACCAGATATGGATCTTCCCCGAAAGATTCCCACATCCTGGAAAACCTTGGATCCAGTCCCAAATCAAGAACAGGGGAAAAGTTCCATGGAATCCCGCTTGCCCGGGTTTCATAAGCGGTAATTTCAGCGCCACGCTGCACGAGTTGAGGATTACGGCTTGCTCCCTGCGCTATTTGTTGCGGGAACATAGTTGCACCTGCCGTATAGGTAGCTCCATGAATTTCGTCTACCCCATAAATAATAGGGATGTCCAGGCGGGTTTCTTCGGAATTGATCTCCTGGATCTTACTTATAATGGAATACCATTTTTCCCTGGGCAGGGCGCGGTTGTTTGCCGTATTCAGGAAAGAACCAACTTTATATTTCCCTACTGCTTTTTTAACAAGGGCTTCATCTAAATTAAAAGGCTCATAACTGGAATAACGGTCTTCTCCCTCGCCAATTACATCCAGGGTGACCTGCGTCATCTGACCAACTTTTTCTTCTAAAGTCATTTTGGACAGGATCTCTTCGGTCCTTGAAGAAATTTCAGCATCTGTTTTTTGCTGATTTTCCTGCGCGTTAATATTGAGTGCTGCGAAAACAAAGCATCCTGCAGCAATAATAAATCTTTTCATTCTTATTTTTTTAAAATACCAGGGTGCCAACAGCCCCCGGTTTAAGCTGAATATTCACTTCTTTTTCTCCTAATTCCACGTTCACAGATTGCTCCTCTTCAGAAGTATTTTGCAAAATGACGGTTATTTTCCCTGTAGGAGTACGATAAGCTACGTTCGGAATGTTTTCGGGTTCATTGGAAGCCACTCGAACGGAACCCGGACGTACAAACTTTGAAGCCTGTCCGATGATGTAATAAGCAGGCTCCCTAGTAACCATATCTCCATTTATGGTAATAGCCCCAAGGCAGCGGTCACAGCCACCCCTGTCTGTATGCGGCTGCTGGTTCTCATCGGCAGCAAGATTCCATTCCAGTACCGTTTTGCTCCAGTTACGCGGCGCCCCGATGATCAGATTCTCGGTATGCCAGGACATCTCTTTCGTGAAATCACCCGGGGCTCCAACCCACTGTTCTGTGAAATAAAGGTTTTTATCAGGATGGGCGTCATGCACTTTAGACAAGGCTTCGATCTCTCCTCCATAGAGGTGGAATGCGGAACCATCTACATACTTGGCAGCTTCAGGATCATTCAGAATGCTTATGGGATAACCCGGACGGTCTGCATTATGATCGTAAAGGATGATTTTTGTATCAATATTACTCTCTTCAAAGGCAGGTCCCAGGTGATTCTTGATAAAATCTGCCTGATCTTCAGGAAGCATCAGCATACTTGGATTGTTCCCGGGATGTAAAGGTTCGTTCTGAATGGTAATGGCATCAATAGTAATCCCTTCCTCATCCATGGCCTTTATGTACTTTACGAAGTATTGCGCGTAAGCTGGATAATATTCCTTCAGCAAACTGCCGCCACGGGTATCCTTGTTGTCTTTCATCCACACAGGCGGAGACCAGGGGGAGCCAAGAATTTTGATGTCGGGCGCAATTTCAAGTATTTCCTTTAATACAGGAATAAGGTTAAGCGTGTCATTGGCAAGGCTGAAGTTTTCCAGTTCCATATCGGTTCCCCCTTCAGGTAAATCGTTATAAGAAAAAGGTTTATCATCAAGGTCTGAAGCACCAATGCTCAACCTTAAATAGCTTACTCCCAATTCATCTTCCGAAGTGCCGAAAAGCTCCTGTAAAATAGCAGTCCTGGCAGAATCGCTCATCTTGTTAAGGTGTAAGGCACTTCCTCCGGTTAAAGTGTATCCAAAACCATCCATTTTCTGGAAAGTCTGGGAAGTATCTACAGTTACTGTTGGGACACTCTTTTTATTATCATTGTTTTTATTTTCAAGCGCAATCTCTTTTTTCTCCAAAAGGGAATTTTTATCCAGAGTGGTTAACCATAAACTGGCTTTTTCAGATTCCGTCTTATTTTGATTACAGGCAAAGAATCCTGAAACAAGAAGCATTAACAAGAAGAGCCTGAGATTTTTTGTTTTACAAGTTTGCATAACAGTAGGGGTATAGAAAGACTATCCTGAAAATCCAGGATAGTCTTACATTTTGAAAAAAGGCTAATTATTGGGTTATAAATTCATAGGTTCCTGTCTCGTAGTTTTCAGAGACTTCAATATTCACTTCATAGGTGCCGGAAGTAGTAATATTTTGAAAATTGGAACCCCCGTTGTTGGTCATAGTTCCGGACATTGCAGTAGGGTCATCTGCTCCCAACTGAACTTCCCATGGTGAATTGAATTTCATAGCATATCCCGCTTCCAAATTCCTTGTAGTGGTATATTGTAAAGGATGTACATAAGTCATTAAAAATTCATCACGGCTATCCCAGCCTCCTCCGGCTTCATCCCAATGGAAAAGTTTAATATTATAATGTTTCCAGTTAGCCATTCCGGTAGAGAAATCCAGTTTTAACTGATAAGCCTGATCTCTTGCTACCATTACATCACCTTCTCCTTCCAGGATTGCCAGGTTTCCATTCACTACATCACCATCAGGATTTGAGGTTTCCCCTATGGCCCCGTCAAGCGTATAGGATGTTCCGCTGCCATCTTCAGCACTGTTAAGCTGATATGCAACTTCAGCCTGTAAGGGAAGGAAAGAACCTGAGCTAAATACATCTCCATCCTTCTGGAAAGTAGCAACGATTTCCCCGTTTGCCAGTAGGTACAATGCTTCAGGTGTATCAGATGGGGGAGTGCTGGTTTGGTCTGCTTCCAGGCTGTAGGTATAGGTGTCTCCTGAAAGATCTACAGTAACGGTATAATTTCCTGCGGAAGCCAACGGAATATCTTCCACCGACACTCCTGCGTCACCCGCCTGGGATTCCATGTATAATTGATTTTGAGTGCCGGCAATTCGCTTAAGGAGGTATTCCCAGTTTCCATTTAGCCTTAAAACAAATCCACCCTGGCCACTTTCGGGAGTCTGAAGGTACATCTGCCTTTGCCAAACGCCGTTGCCCTGGTATTCCAAAGCCTCGTCGCCTCCCCAGCCATTAGGAATTACATCTCCCACAACACTGAGGTAATCAATCTTTAGAAGGTTATAAGTGTGATTCTCAAGATCGGCCGTAAGGCGGTATTCCCCTGTTTCTTCCACGGTAATAGGATCCCCGTTTTTCACAAGTTCTCCCTCACTTCCTCCATACACATGCGCAGGCATTTGCTGGTTACTGTATAACCTAAAGCTTTCCCCCGCTTCCAAGTGCGTATAGGCTTCGAACTGATAGGTTAGGTTACCATCGGCATTTTCCATGGCACGCATTGGAATAGCCTGGGCCATCTCGTTTCCACCCTCTGTGGCCGTTCCGCTAAGATAGAGCTGTTGTGGCTTGTATTCAGTTTCAAAGCGATGTACGGTAATGTTCTGTGCATCCGTAGCTATTTTATCTATACTTCTTGCCAGCACCGCAACTTCTAATTCGGCATCTGAATCTGCCCCGTAACCGGCATAAGAAAGTGCCAGGTCTATTTCGGAAGCAGTGAAACTCACCTGAGTATCCTTACCTCCGTTTTCTGAAACTTTGCTTAAAAGCGGGGTGCCGTAATTTTCACTGCCTGCAGTATCGATAACCACAGTATAACGCACCTGGTATCTTTCGCTGGAGACTGCCGGCTCCCAGTTAAAAGTTACAGGCTTGGAGGGCAGATCTTCATCTAAGATGATAGTTTCCTGGGCTGAGGTCAAAAGCGGGGCATCCAGATCCCATTGTCCTATTGGATCCAGGTTGTCTTCCTCTTCACAGGAGACCATAAGAACGAGTGCGAGAAAAGCACCAAATAATATCTTTAAATTTTTCATTTTTAATGGTATTTAATTTTTTATTCCCAAACAATTGTCTGAACCGAATTGGCTTCCAGGCTACTGCTAAAACTTTCTTCCTCATTTATTACAGAAAAACTTTTTGTTGAACCCGAATCGTTTAGCACCACCAGTACCAGACTGCCGTCAGTATTCTGAAAAGCAACGCTTTGCAAACCTGTGCTGCTGTCAAATTCTGTTGAAGAAATACGATGAGCCCCTGGCCTTATAAACTTCGAAAAATGAGCAAGAGAATAATATTCTACATTTTTATCAATTTCTCCTGAACCGGAAACAGTTACCACCCCGCGGCAATCTTCACACCCATTATTGGTGGGGCCAAAACTTTCGTTCAAAGCGAGGTTCCAGAAAAGAGCTGTTTTAGACCAGTTTTTAGTAGTTCCTATAAGGATATTTCTCATATTCCATTTTAGGTTCTCTGCAAATCCCGTAGCCCATTCCCCTCCAGAGACTTCAGTGAAGTACAAGCCTTTATCGGGGAATGCCTCATGCACTTCTCCCATGGCAGAAACATTCCCGGCATAGGCATGAAAAGCGACACCGTCCACATATTCATAAGCTTCTTCATCTGAAAGCACGGCTATGGGATAACCCGGTTCATCGAAATTATGATCGTAAGCGATAATTTTGGTATTGATTCCCTGCTCTTCGAAAGTAGGGCCTAAACTGTTTTTTATAAAACTGGCCTGCGCGGCAGCTTCCATCTTCATCGTGGGATATCCTGCTTCGTGAAGCGGTTCATTTTGCGGGGTTACCGCGTTAACTTCAATTCCCTGCGAAGCATAAGCGTCTATATATTTTACAAAATAATCGGCATAAGTGTCATACCATCTTTCTTCCAGGCTGCCACCGTACAGGGACTGGCTGGTTTTCATCCAGGCCGGAGCACTCCAGGGGCTTGCCATAATGCCAACATCTGAAGAAATTTGCAGAATATCTTTTAATACCGGAATAACGTGTTTCTCATCTTCAGCAATGGAGAATTCACTAAGATCGGGGTCCTGTTGGCCCTGGGGAACATCATTATAAGTAAAATCACTTAGCGAAAAATCTGAAGCCCCCATAGTCAATCTTAAATAACTAAGGCCTATACCGGTTTCAGGATCAAAAAGATCTGTAAGCAGAGCATTTTTTTGATTTGCATCCATCCTGTTGATCACGTAGGCGGATGAGCCGGTAAGCGCCGCGCCAAAACCTTCTATTTCCTGATACTGCTGTGAAGCATCTACAGTTATACTTGGATTTTCACCTTCTGTACTATCGTAAATATCCACATCATCCTGCCTGCCAAGCAGTTTGGAACCTGTGCCGGTGGTGGTCCATATTTTGGCCTGGCCCACTACTTCACCAACAGGAGCAGGTGGCGCAGGAGGTTCGTATGTTGGTTCGTCGTCACCAGAACAGGAAAGGGAAAGAATTCCCAGTCCTGCTGCAAGTATTACATATTTTTTTAATCTTATCTGCATAACATACATTTATTAATAGCCGGGATTTTGAGTTAACTGGGGATTACGGTTTATTTCATTCTGCGGAATTGGAAGCAGCACTTCATCCTGCGTCATGTTGTAATCCACAGGCTGATTGTCCCTGAGGTCCACATCGTCTACACTGTTCATGGTCTCCACCGCGACATTATATCTTACCAGGTCACTCCACCTCTCGGCTTCCAATGCCAGTTCCAACCTTCTCTCTTTCAAAATTGCATCACGCATGCTTTCTGTTGAAGCAGTTTCGGCATCTGTAAGGGGTGGTAAATCTACCCTTTCGCGAATAACGTCTACCACACCGGCAGCTTCGCCCGGCCTTCCTAATTCGTTTAGAGCTTCAGCTTTCATAAGCATAATATCGGCAAGGCGTAAAAGATAAATATCGTCTGCGCTGGCCCAGCCACTGGCATTTCTCCATTTATAGGCAAAAGGTACACTGCTGTTGGGCGAATTTCCCCAGTATTCATCAATCCAGGGCACGGATTCAAATAGTATGGTGGCATCTTTTCTTATCTCATCATTTTCTGAATCAAACGCAGCAACAAGGTCTAAGGAAGGAGTAACAAATTTTCTCCAGGTATCTCCGCTTATAGAGGGAGGAAGGTGCATTTGTGGTCCCCAGGTTCCCTCGTCTCCGCCAAGATATTGCACTTCAAGGATAGATTCGCTGTTGTTGTAGTGATTGCCGTCAAACAGAAAATCATAATTATCCAACAATTCATAATTTGCCGGGCTATTGATTACCTCATTTGCATATTCCAAGACAGCGGCATAATCAGGGCTGGGCTTTTGGGCATATACCTTGGCCAACAATGCGTTTGCAGCTCCTTTGGTTGCACGGGCTTTGTTTATACTGGCATCATCCCCGTAAGTATCCGGGAGCATTTCTACAGCCATTTCAAGATCGCTTATGATTTGTGCATACACTTCTTCTTTTGAATTGCGCGGGATTCTTACTTCTGAAGGATCAGTAGACTTAATAGTCTCGGTGATAAGAGGAACGCCTCCCCATAATTTTACCAGGTTATAATAATGGAAAGCTCTAAGGAAAAGCGCCTGACCGATAAATCGCTCGCGTTGTTGTTCAGTAATATCCTGCTCGATCTGAGGGGCTCTTTCTATTACCAGGTTTGCCTTGGATATGGCATTGTAAATGGCAGACCAGGCATTGAAAACCCTGCTGTTGGTAGTAGAAATATCAATCTCATCCATCTGGAATATTTCGGGGTTATCCCCACCGGCATATGCGTTATCTGATCTCACATCCTCAAACAGCACCCTGTCCCAAACATAATAGTCGTTAGACTGGAAAGATTCGTAAACCCCGGTAAGTGCAGCTTCAAGCTGAGTGCCGGTAGAATAAGCGTTGTCTACTGTTTCTTCAGAAATAGGCTGAAGATCAAGTTCATCATCACAGGCAGTTAAGCTGGCTGCTAAAACAAGCCCGAAAAGATATTTCTTA
Source organism: Autumnicola tepida (assembly GCF_031846485.1). Lineage (NCBI taxonomy): Bacteria > Pseudomonadati > Bacteroidota > Flavobacteriia > Flavobacteriales > Flavobacteriaceae > Autumnicola > Autumnicola tepida. The sequence goes on along the minus strand of NZ_JAVRHQ010000007.1, from coordinate 132,448 downwards.
AAGTTTATAATTTTCATGACAATCAATTTTTAAAAAGTAAGATTAAGTCCAAGTATCAAATTTCTGGTTTGGGGATAAGTACCGTAATCCACACCCAAAGTGGTGTTACTTCCTCCGAACGCATTTACTTCAGGATCAAAACCGGAATAATCTGTAATAGTGAATAGATTTTCTCCCGTGGCATATAGCTTCACATTCTGCATGCTCATCTTGTTGATTAAAGATTCCGGAAGATTGTAGCTTAGAGTTAAGGCTTTCATTCTCAAATAGGAACCGTCTTCCACAAATCTTGTGGATAACCTTGAATTATCGGTATTTCCTGCAATTGCCCTTGGAATATCGGTTACATCACCAGGTGCTCTCCATCTGTCCAGCACGGCAGCTGATTGGTTTTTAGAATCAATCATTCCTTCAGTCTCTATTCTTGTAGCATTGAAGATATCGTTGCCCTGCGACCCCTGCAGAAAGACGGAAAGTCCAAAATCTCTGTAAGAAAAGGTGTTGGTAATACCATAGATGAAATTCGGATTTGCATTTCCTATAATAGTACGATCATCCGCGGAAGGTTCAAAAGTCGACTCACCTTCATTGTTAATGTAATAAGCCATTCCGGTTTCAGGATCTACGCCGCCCCAGATGTATCCATAGAATGAGCCAAGAGGTTGTCCTTCCCTCACAAGGCTTACTTCTCCTCTCCCGGCAATTGATCCTGTTAAGATTTCCTGGCCTACAATATCCACCACCTCGTTGCGGTTAAAGGAGATGTTGAGATTAGTCTGCCATTCAAATGCTCCCTGGGTATTAAAACTATTAAGCTGAAATTCCAGACCTTTGTTTCTCAACTGGCCAATATTCTGGATGGCATTATCGAAACCGGTAGACCTAGGCAAAGGAGCGTTAAGAAGCAGATCCCGTGTATTCTTCAGGTAAGCATCGGCTGTAAAGCTAATCCTGTTATGAAGAAACGAAATATCAAGCCCAACGTTCACCTGTTCGGACTCTTCCCACTTCAAATTTTCATTTTCTATTGAAGCCGGATAGGTACCAGGCATTACTATACCTCCAATAGGGTAATTTCCACCGCTTCCCACTCTTCCAAAATAGGCGTAGTTGCCAATTTGATCGTTTCCAACCAATCCCCATCCAGCCCTTAATTTGAGGTCAGAAATAGTATTGCTTTCTTCCATGAAAGATTCATTGGAGATTCTCCATCCTGCGGAGAAGGAAGGAAAATACCCCCATCTTTCTCCCGGTCCAAAATTACTGGAACCGTCAGCCCTGAAATTAGCCGTTAAAAGGTACTTGTCATTAAAGTTGTAATTCAACCTGGCCAGAAAAGAAGCATTTGCTTTTTCAGCTTTATCGGCAGAGCCTGCGATCAATTCAGAACCTGCATTAGGGGTGGTGATCTCGTCACTTGCAAAATTCCTTCTTTCGAGAGTACTGTTCTCCCACTTGTATTTTTGATAAACAGAACCTACAAGGGCTTCAATATTATGATTTCCAAACTTTGCAGTATAGTTTAACGTATTATCAAAGATGTAATAGTTTGTAAGGTTGGTATTATACCTTCCTATCCCGTTCATGGCCCTGCCGTAGCTGGTCCTGAAAGGATCCAGGAAATAATCGTAATGCGCATTACTATAATCCGTTCCTATATTGGATTTAAAAGTAAGGTCATCAAAGAATTTAATCTCGGCATAAACATTTCCCAGTAATCGCTGGTTCACGTAACCTCTTTGAGCTCCATCTGTGGAAGCGACGGGGTTTTCCCAATCCTGGAAAGGATTACTTGTAAAAGTACCATCCGCATTATATATTCCAATATTTGGAGGGGTTGATAAAACTCCTAGAAGTACACCCCCGCTGTTTACGCTGGTATTGTCTGTTACATCAACATCAGAATAATGGGTATACGCCAGGTTGGTACCCATCTCCAGCCAGTCGGTAACTTCCTGAGAAAAATTTATTTTAAAGTTATAGCGTTCCATTTCTGAACTTCTCACAGCACCTTCCTGCTTAGTATATCCGCCTGAAAGATAATAGGAGGTGCCTTCATTTTTACCGGACATGGACAATTGGTAGTTGTTAGACAGGCCATCTTTAAAGATCACATTTTGCCAGTCCGTATTTTCCGTGTACTGGCTCCAGTCTGTATTTCTACCGAGTTCTGTCATGAGGTCTCGATATTGCTCACTGTTTAAAACCGGCAGGGTATTCCAGACCTGTGAAACGCCCACATAGGTATCGAAGCTGAGACGTGGTTTTCCTGAGCTACCTTTTTTAGTAGTTATAAGCACAACCCCATTAGCTCCCTGCGCCCCATAAATTGCTGCAGAAGCGGCATCTTTTAAAATCGAAATATTTTCGATATCAGCCGGGTTAAGGGAACGGGTATCGGTGGTTGGGACCCCGTCTACCACATAAAGCGGTTCACTGCTGGCGTTGATGGAGTTTGTACCTCTTATACGGATATTAAACCCTGAAGAGGGTTTTCCTGAACCCGAAACCACCTGTACCCCGGCAGCCTTTCCCTGTAATAGAGCCCCGACCTGGGTATTGGGGCGGTCATCGAAGGCTTCTTCATCAACGGTAGATACAGAACCCGTAATATCCCTTTTTTGCTGGCTACCGTATCCTACCACAACTACTTCTCCCAGCGCCTGTTCATCTTCGGCCAGGGCGATTTGAAGATTCTCTTGCCCTTCCAGTAAAATTTCTTTATTGACGTACCCAAGGAAAGAAATCACAAGGGTTTCCCCCGTGGAAGCTTGTAAGGTAAAATTCCCGTCAAAATCTGTTTGTGTGCCACGGTTCGAATTCTTAACTAAAACGTTGGCACCAGGTAAGGGTAAATTAGTATTGGCATCAAAAACGGTCCCGGATATTTCACCATCCTGGGCCCAAGTTGAACCTAATACCAATAAAAACAACACCCATAAATAATTTTTAATTTTCATCAGAATTAAATGATTTATAATGTTCTTAAAATTATACATTAGATGAAACCAACTTCCGAATTGATGATTTAATAAAATGAACAACTCGAAAACGTTTTCAAATTAATTTAACAGGCTTCTAAATTAGAATATGATAATATCACCCAGAAAAAAAGCGCTACATTTGAATTACGCCAAATTCTTAAAGCAACTACGCCTTGGTTACGCCAAAACAGGTAAGTGTTTGCAATTCAGATAAATGTAATAGAATTAAAGACTTAACAATTTCTTTAAATTTCATATCTTTATACTTCAAATACTTTTAATCACATTGAAGTTTCTGATACATCTTTTTCTGGCACTCATTTTTTTTAATGATTATTCAGGATATTCTCAGAATAAACTGGATGATTTTAGTAATCTGCCCAGGATCACCCATTACTCCAAAAAGGATTTTCAAGCCGATGTTCAGTTCTGGACCATGACCCAGGATAATGAAGGGATAAGTTATTTTGGGAATAATGACGGGGTGTTGATTTTTGACGGGGAAAGATGGGAGAAAATTACCCTACCCAATAATTCCTCTGTCCGTAGTTTGACCACTACTAAAGAAGGCTTAGTATATGCCGGAGGATTCAATGAACTAGGAATTATAACGAAAGATTCTCTTGGCAAGTACAGGTATAAATCCTTGCTGGAAAAGCTGGAGCTTGATGAGGAAAAACTTGAAAACCTTTGGCAGGTACATGAATTTAAGGACCATATAATTTACAGGTCTTTTGGGCAGCTTATAACAATTTCCGGTAACTCTGCTACGCAAATATCTTCAAACCTGTCCTTTACTTTTTCTGGTGTAGCAAATAATACGTTTTTTGTACAGGATGCGAATCACGGCATTTTCAGTTTTGACCCTGATTCAATGCGTCTTTCCCTGGTTTTTGATCAAAAATTAATCGACAATAGCGAAATCATAGGGTTTCTTCCGGGTGAACAGGCCGGGGAAGTTATACTTGTTGCAAAAAACGGCAACCTTTATAAGAGTAATCCTGAGAAAAGGGAAATTGAACTTTGGAGGAAGGTTTTTGAGAACGGCAATACCGATCAGGTGATTTCTTCCCGTAAATTTGGTGAAAATTACCTCCTGGGAACCTTAAGTTCCGGGATCATAATGGTTACTTCCGGGGGAGAAGTAGTTCCAGAATCTCCCTTATTTTCAGAACTTTCCAACTCATCTGTACTTAACTTGTTTAGTAATGGTCAAAACGTATGGGCTCTATTGAACAACGGGCTGGATTTTGTAGAATTCACGAGCCCGGTTTCGCATTTATTCAGTGAAGCGTCTATCTACGATATTCTCCTGGATGGAGAGCAAATATATCTTGCTACCAACAAAGGTGTCTATTATAGTAATCTTTCTCTAAGCGGTGAGAACAACTACAAATTTACTTTTACTAAAATTCCTAACTTTGAAGGACAGGCATGGTCTGTACAAAAAGAAAAAGGTTCTGTTATCATTGGTCATGATAAAGGATTGTTTGAGCTGGATTCTGGACTGGCACATAAAATCGGGGACGTAGATGGCTTCTGGAAAATTTTGCCAATCCCGGAAAAAGACAATGCTTATCTTGCCTGTAATTACAGCGGACTATATCTTTTGACCCGGAGTGGTAACGAATGGAACCTTGGTGGCAAAATCAGCGGTTTTGATGAATCTACCAGGGATATTCTTAAAGCTGAAGAGAAAAGCACCTATTGGGTTTGCCACGGTTATAAGGGTGTTTACAAAGTTAAATTTACTGAAGATTATAGCCGGGTTTATGCGGTAGACCATTTTACCGATCAAAATGGCCTTAGTTCTCCGTTTAATGTGAATGTGACCAAATGGAAAGATGATATTGTCTTTACCACCAACACGGGTGTTTATGAATTTCAGAAAAAGGCAAACAGATTTGAGCCTTATAAACCCCTGAATTCGATATTAGATACTGCTTACAACACTCGTAAACTCCTGATGGGAGAGAAAAGGGCCTGGTTTGTTCAGGATGATGAAATAGGATATTTTAATCCAGATGAAGACCAGCCGAAAATATATAAAAACCTGTTTCTGAATTTAAAGGGAAACCTTAACAGGGGAATGGAAAGTATTTATCCTTTGCCTGATGAGAAAGTTTTAATAGGAGCCACTACAGGCTTATATTGGTTTAATATTGCCTCAGCCTTACCGAACTATAAAGTTCCTACTAAACTGAATAGTATTTCCATTGTAGAAGGTGAAAACAGAATTTTTCTTCCATTAAATACCGCTGAAGAAATACAACTTCCCATAGAATCTGATATTGTGAGATTTGAATTTTCGGCGCCCGAAATGTCACCTGCTTCCACAGTACAGTATCAGTATATATTAGAAGGAATAGATAAGAAATGGTCGGCCTGGGAGGATACTCCATTTAAAGAATATACCCACCTGAGGCCGGGCGATTATATCTTTAAGGTGCGCAGCAGGGACCTTTCAGGGATGGAGGGTGATATTATTTCGTACAAATTTAATGTTCCAAGGGTATGGTATCAAACTACACTTGCCATCCTTGTGTATATCCTGGGTTTTATTGCACTTTGTTTCCTTCTTGTATTTCTAATTAGAAGAAAAATTCATCAGGAACGGCTAAAAGCAAAATTGGCATCTGAAAAAACCCAGAAGTTGCTACAACTGGAAATAGAGCAACTAAAACTAAAGCAGGAAAAGGAGAACATACGAAAGGACAAACAGCTTCTGGAAGAAGATAATATTCGAAAAAGTAAAGAGCTGGCCAACTATACCATGATGCTGGTACAAAAGAAGGATATATTTTCAGAAACTTACCAGAGCCTGCAGGAATTCCGGAAAAGTCTGAAAACACAGATGGCGCGTAAAAACCTTCAGGATATCCTTCATAAACTTCACCAGCATCGCATTGGGGAAGAATACATGAATGTTTTTGATGTTCATTTTGAAAAGGTGCATAAGGATTTTTTCAAACGGCTTAAGGAGATAGATCCAAAATTGACCAAAAGGGAACTCCGCCTTTGCGCATTTGTAAAGATGAACCTTACTAATAAAGAAATAGCTCCGCTCTTAAATATTTCTGTCCGGGGAGTGGAAACTGCACGTTACAGGATTAGAAAAAAGCTGGATGTACAGGAAACTAACTTTTTGGAATTTCTTGAGAAACTTTCAGAACCAGCCGTGGAGACAGTTAAATAGCTATACTAATTTTTGCCTTTAGTAATTTCTCAATCTTAGCCGAATCTTTGGGGTTAAAGAGGGGATATTTTGATGATAGATCAATGCTCAGCCCATTTCCCTTCCGTTCCTCCAGGAAAAAGCGCTTCGTTGAAAAAGCTCATGGACCCATACCTGAAAATTATTCCTCTCCTCATAACTTTCAGGTATGCGTCCGTAGATATGAACTTTTAACCTAATAATTCCTAAAGTACCCGCTCTTTTCATTATTATTTTTACCACCAGAGTCGTTTCCAGCGTTACCATTTTTTAATCATGCGAAGTTATGGGATTTAGAAGTTAGCCGGACTGGAAGGTAATTCCTGCTCTTATTGAATTATTGTCACTACGTCCTATCCTAATTCTAAATCCCAAATTTTCCGGACAACAAAAAATGGTAACAGCGAAGGCTCTGAAGGAAGTAAATAGAAGCAACAGAAAATTATATTCCAATCGCTTTTTTCCTTTAAAAATGCTTAAAAATGGAAAACGCTCAGGATAAAAAAAGTAATAGGTGAAAAGGACTTCATTTTAATTGGCTGGATTTGTTGCTGTTTAATGTTTCGTACCTGGTTTTTAACATCAAATCGAATCAAATAAGGTCAAAATTAATTTCACATAAATAGGTGATATAATGCGCTTTAAATAAGGATTTTGCGTATTTTTAAAGTACTGAACTATAGCAGCTTTTAACGTAATATTACCTGTTTTTTTGATTTGACTTCACTGGTAATAATATACATCTGAACAAAATATTTTGGGAATTTCTGTCCTCTCAAACCGCTTTTGGTTTAAGGCAGGATGGTATGAAATTTTTGCCCGTAGGGGCAAAAGTGGAATAGCAAGAGGGTAACCCGCTCCGCGATGTTACATTTTCCGCTTTTAATGTAATTAATTGATTTACAAGTTTTTGATAAATAGTTAAACAGGTTAGAAATGAGGCTTAGCATTGATTTTTAATTGAAAACCTCTGGCAGCCCAACAAAACCGGGAAAAAATTCACTGAAAAATGGATAAAGGATATGAAAAAGAGGGCTTTGTGACCATCAGTATCAAAACCTCTGTAGCCAGGAAGTTCAGGAAGTACAGCAAAGGAATTTCCAGGTCACAATCGATGACCTTACTACTGATGCTGGAATTTTTTGAACACAATGGCATTGCGCCAACAGAAGATTTGGGGCCAAGGATGCAGACTATGGAAAACCTGATCAAAAAAAGGATCAATGGGGTGATCGCCATCTTAAAAGACATTGAAAAGACCCAGACCAAACCTACGGCCGGAATTCTGATGGGGCTCCTGGAACAAGCGGAACCCAAAAAGGAACCCCGTTACGTGGAGAAGAAACAGTTTCCTGATAGGGACAACTATTGGAAATAATTTGCAAGCACCTAAAATATTAAATGAAATGAAAGATACACCACACCCATTTATGCTCAGCATCCATTCCCTGGAAGAAAAGATCGATGCGCTGACCAGGGAATTGCGAATCCGGCAGATCCGGGATCCCGAATATATCCTCCTGGATAATGCCGATTTCATCCAGCTGTTCAAAATAACAGCAAAAACCGCTCAGAACTGGCGGGAAGAAGGCCTTATAGATTATACCCAGGTTAAAGGCAAGATCTATTACAATTTAAAGGATATCACGGCATTTATAAATCGTCATAGAAAAAGAAGGAAATAAACTCTCAAGGAATAATAAGTTGAAGTAGAAATGGAGGTATCGGTTCCTATACAGTTATTTATAAACGCACAGCAGGAAGGCTATGCCAAAAAGCTGCAGTTCTTTTTGTCCCTAAAGCTGCTCTACCCAACCGGCAAGACAAAATTAAATGACGGAGAACTATTATTCCTGGAGCTTACCGAAGAAATTAGTTCAAGAAGAACCACCTTAAACTATATCAGGTTTCTGGTAGAAAAGGGCTGGCTTCAATATAATGCGAAAACGGGATATTACATCATCAAATCCTTTGACAGGATACGAAGGGAGAACAGCTGGAAAGCCAGGCTTTCTTATCCGGTAGATTTCCATTCGTACAGGAACATTAAAGCAATCACCGGGGCGATACTTTATGGATATCTTCATATGGATTTCTGGAGAAAAGTAAGGAGAAAGAAAAGCGTACAGATAAAAGGCAGTACCTATCATTTTCTTTCTCCAAACTTCAACTCTAAAGAAGCACCTGCGCCACTTTCTGTTTTAGGCCTCTGTAAGATCTTTAAAATCTCCACAGCCACCGCTTCCCGGCTAAAGGATTGTGCCGTAAAGCAAAACCTGCTGGAGGTGAAAAAGAACTATGGAAGCATAGTGCCGAATAAAAAAGCCATGGAACAGTGTTTAAAATACAATGATAAAAGGAACAATATTGTCTATTACCGGGGGAATTATCGTTTTCAGCTAATTGACACTATTTTACCTCTTTTTCTTTTTAAAAAGCGGCAAAAGCTGAAAACATAAAAGAAAGGTTTATAGAAGAAAATACTAAAACAAAAAAACTTTTTGGCCAGATCATTTTTTAAAAAAATTTCCATTTAAGATGTTTAGGCGCGATAGCGCGTTTCTTTATTTTAGCGGAGAACCGTCCCAAGGCTTATCCACAACTGGTCCGCTACTGGTTCACCACCAGACCAGGACTGGTATTGTACTTGTTCCATTTTTGGACTAGTTGCCAAATTCGTATTTTATCCCCTCGAGGATTATTCTAATTTGTCTCAATAGCCTAATGGAAAAGTTATTAATAATTTACAGTTCTTATTGACGGTTATTTGATAAAACAGCATCTTTAGGTTATAAATGCCTTTAAAATCAAGGCATTCTTATATGATCATTATTTAATTTTATGAACAAGGAGCAACTAATTGCCTTAGTTAAGGAACTTGATTCAGTTTGGAGAAGTAATACACTAGAATACTGTTAAAAAAACCGTGTATGTGCAAATTATGTGCAAATGAAAAAAGGCTCCACAGGTAAAACCTTGTGAAGCCTTTATTTATAGGTGGTCCCACCTGGGCTCGAACCAGGGACCCCTTGATTATGAGAAGTCAAAAATCGCCTACTCGTAACTTTCATTTGTTTTCATATAACTGATTTTAAATGTTTTATGAATATTTATTTTTATTTTGGTTTCTTTAAATTACCTTTATTTGTCAATTTGTTGTACATATGTTGTACATATGTTGTACATAAAATCGAGGGAAATCTAAAAGATAAAGCTATGGCTTCAATTAAAACCATCCTCCGCAAAACTTCACTAAGAAACGGAAAATATCCGGTTCTTTTAAGGGTAACCAAAGATCGTAAATCTAAATTCTTTGGAACTCCATTCGAAGCTAATTTAAATGAATGGGATTCTAAGTTAGGAAGATTTAATAAAAAATTTACTCAGCAACTTAAGTCTAATCGATTAATAGGAAAATTTGAAGATCGTGCTTTAGAAGTCATAAGCGAACTGGAAATGAACCAGGATTTCTATACCCTGAATGATTTTGAAAGAAAGTTTAGGATACAATCAAATCCAGAGGCTTCAAATATATTTTCATTTTGGCAGGAGCAAATTGATGAATTTAAAGCGGCAGGGAGAATGAGCAATGCAGCCATTTATCACCATACTAAGAATTCAATGCAGAAATTCGCAAAACAAAAGTCTTTACATTTTTACGAAGTGACCCCTACCTTTTTAGATAAATATGAAGTATATCTTCGCAATAAAGGCGGAACCGGTGGAGGTATTGGAGTGAAAATGCGAGCTATACGGGCTATTTTCAACGTGGCAATAAAAAGGGGAATAATAGACGAAAAATTCTACCCTTTTAAACACTATAAAATATCCAAACTAAAAGGTAAAGCAATTAAAAAAGCCCTTAACATTGAAGAGGTCCATAACCTACAAAATTTAGATTTGAGTGATAAGCCTCATCTAATCAACAGTAGAAACTATTTTATTTTTAGCTTTTATACCAGGGGAATGAATTTCGCCGATATGATGAGGCTCAAGTGGAGTAATGTTTCCGGTGACAGAATTCATTATACAAGAGCAAAAACCAAGGGAAACTTCATTATAAAGATTATGCCACCGGTAAAAGAAATACTTGACTATTACCGTAAAACTAAAAGACCGTACATTTTTCCAATACTCCTTAGGGAAAATCTCACCCCCACTCAATTAAACGATAGGAAAAGAAAAACCCTGAGCAAGTTTAATAAGGATCTAAAGGAATTAGCAAGTCTCGCCGGAATTGATAAACCTCTTACTAGTTATGTCGCCAGGCATAGCTTCGCCAATTGCTTAAAACAAAAAGGAGCGGGAACAGATATTATAAGTGAATCACTCGGACATCAGGATGTGAAAACTACAAAAGTTTATTTAAAGGAATTGGATACTGCTATTTTGGATGAAGCAAGTGAATTACTATTACAAGGCAACATCTAAAACTTATTTACTGAGCCCTTTATGAGCTCTTTGAAGGAACCGCGTAATTAATTTTTATAATCTGATGTTGGTTTGCTAGCCATTTGTAATCTGAGTTTTCCGCCTGCAATAACGTCTGAATGATTAATGGAATTTTTATTAAAAACCTCTCCGTTTAACTTCATTTTTTGAACATACAAATTAGAATTTAAATTATCCTCTGCCAATATGGTAAATGTTTTTCCCGGATAGTAATCAGGATGAAGTTTAATGGTAATGGAATCGAAAATAGGGCTTCCAATTTGATAGGCCGGATCTTCATCGGTACCTCCATTCATTTGAAAAATTCCTATCTTCATTAAAACAGCTAAACTACCCATCAGCCCCTGATCTTCATCTCCATTATAACCCGTATTTTCATTTAAGCCAGTAAACACTTCATCTATTACTTTTCGAGACCAAAATTGCGTAAGGTCTGGTCTTCCTAATTGATTGAAAATATACGCTGTTTGTATCGAAGGCTGATTACCATAATTAATAGGTATCCTTCTATATTCAGGATGTAATTCGGCTGCGTGTGAATTTCCAGAAGTAAAACCTGATTTTTTAGCTATTTTAAACTGTGCTGCCAATTTCTGAACAGCTTTTTCCTTTCCTCCTATCAAATTTGCCAGCCCTTCTAGATCCTGCGGAACAAACCACGTTGCCTGAGCTCCATTAGCCTCTATAAAACCATGTCGATACTGATATGAATCGTAATTGGCAGACCAATTTCCAAAAACATCTTTAGGTTGCATCCAACCCGAAGCTGGATTAAAGACATTTTTATAATTTTGGGCACGCTCTTTAAAATAAACCTCATCTTTTTTATACCCTAATTTTGATGCTAGCTGAGACAATGTCCAGTCCTGATAGGCATATTCCAGAGTTAAACTTGCCCCGTCCTGATGTGATCCAAATTCTCCATCGGGTAAAGGATAAGGAACATAGCCATTTTCTAAATAATAAGATAACCCACCACCTTCATTAGTATCATGTTCATAGCCGGCTTTTTCCATAATACCTCCCGGCATATGATTTTTTTTTAGCGCCAGGTAAATCGAATCAAGATGGTCTCTTAAAATCCCTTTTTGAATAGCACTCACAATAAAAGGAGTAGATGAAGCCCCTGTCATAACATATGTGTAATTACCTCCAGAGGGACCTCTGGGAACCAAGCCTCCATCTTTATAATACTGCAGCAGAGACGATGAAAATTCTTGCATAATTTCAGGATAAACTAATCCCCAGAGAGTATTGATAGTCCATTGAGCTCCCCAAAAGGAATCAGAATTATAATGATTAAATTTTGGTTTTCCATTTTTGTCCAAAGGCAATTGTTTTATCTTAAAAGAAGCTCCTGTATAATCTGGATAAGCTCCATTGTGATCACTAATAACTCTTCTTCCTTGCAATGAATGCCACAAATCTGTATAAAATCGTTGAATGGTTTTTGAAGATCCCCCTGTTACTTCTATTCTTCCTAAAAGATCATTCCATTCTTCTTTTGATTCTTCTATCAACTTTTTAAAATCCCAATGCGGTAACTCGGCCTCAAGATTTTGCTTAGCATTTTCAACAGAAGTATAAGAAAGAGCCACCTTCATGAATAATTCCTTCGTATTAGTATTTAATTTTAACAGATAATTTCCTGTATTCCGATCATGCCTTATATCATCAATAGATTTATTTAAAGTAGCATAAAAATAAATCTTAAAAGGTTTTGGCCTTCTATGTGTGGGTAAAGCAACTACAGAACCTGAGATACTTTTATCATCAATCTTTATCAATTTTCCTTCTGAATTTTCACAAGGTCCCAATATGGTATTCAGGTTAAAAAGAATTCCTTTTTCTCCGCCATTCGGAAAAGAATATTTATGAAACCCAACTCGTTTGGTACTGCTAAAGGCAGCTTCTATTTGATACCTCTCAAGAATTATTCGATGAAATCCAGGTGAAACTTCTTCCCGCTTATGACTAAATTTCGAATAATAGTCAGTATAAATAGCTTGTTCTGAACCCTCAGAAAAAGTAACCGGCATTACCGAAACACCGGATAGTTGCCATGCGTGAATATGACTAAAACCCTTGATTGTATCTATATCAAAACGATAGCCACTATCCCAGGCACCATTTATTTGAGTATCCGGACTTAAATTCACCATTCCAAAGGGCCTACTCGCAGATGAAAAATAAAACCATCTTGAATTTTTAGTATCTAATAAGGGATATACTTTATCTACATATTTAAATTTTTTAACCTCTGTTGCCTCTATATCAGATTTTATCTGCCGTTTACAAGAACCAATAGATAAAATAGAGATTAACAGAATTATCTTCTTAAAACTTCTAATTTTATGCTGCTCACACATCATATTAAAACTAATTTGAAAAATTATATGCTTAGAATCACATCTCATCCCCGAAAAATATTGCATTCATCAGGAGCTTGTTGGTTCCTAACCAAAATGCTCTGAAATTAGGATTATCTGTAAATGCCATGACTTTACCTCTTCCTAAACTCTGCACTTTAAATGGAACCGTGCCAGCAAGCAAATGAAGGTTTTGTTTACTAATATAACCACTTAACAAGGGTTCATCAGAATATTGCAGCGGATTATTATAACTATCCTTATCAGCTTCAATGAAAATTTCTGTATTCCTAAAACTCGCAATATGATCATTTGAATATCCAAAACTTATAGGATGAGATCGGTCTATATTCACTTTAAAAATGGCTCCTCCAATTTTTTGAGCTCCCTTATAATCCTCAATTTTTTCAAAACTTATATTTTTCGCGGTGCCTTCATTCTCTTTAAATTTCAGGTTTATAAACTCATTTTCTTTTAACCATTTCACTGAACTTCTATAGGCAATTAAATTTCCCCCATTTTTAACCCATTCTTTAAGTTGCCTTGTCTGATTTTTATTTAATGCACCACCGTACGAAGCCGTTAGAATTATATCAGTATAACAGCTCAGATCAGTTTGCGACAGATTCCTAAGATCGAGTTTGGTAATACGCATATCAAAACGCTGATCGAATAAATGCCAGATTTCGCCCGCGTCAAAAGGCCTGATACGTTCTCCTACGATAAGCGCCACTGATTGAAGTTTTACGGGTCTGAAATGATTACTGCCTAAGCTTATCCCGCTGGTAAGTCCAGTCTCTAAAGTTTTAAATGGAACGGCGGTTTCAACACTAATTCTCTGAATTAAATTATATATTTTATCCACTGACAAACTTTGATTCTTAACAGGAATCATAATAGTTCCATAGGAAAAATTTTCCTCATTCATGGAGAAATTCTTCATTGCCACTTTTGCCCGCAGGCCTTTAGTGAGAATCTTATTAAGTGCAGCAGGTGCATTGTAATTGCGCCAGTCCATCAAATAAGCATACTCACTTTTTTCTATTTTTACAGGCTTCGGTAGTGTAAAATTTTCAATTTTTTCTCCTATTTTCTCATTCGAGAGGTCTTCGACATAATCGAGATTAAATGCCAATGGTAGAGTCCAGGCAGAAACATCATAAAACAAACTATCTTTAAAAATGGTACGGGTTTCAAACATAGCCTCTATCAAGCGCTGCTGATTCTGATTTTTAGGCACAACATACGCATTGTCTTTGCTGAAATGTTTTCCGTCTTTAGAAAAATCATTCGAAAGCCTATGAAGTTTGATTTGATGTTTCTTTAAAATTTCAGCAAGTTTAAAGGCACTTACCGGATCTTCTTTGCTTCCAAATATATAGGCTCCTTCGGAGGCCTCCTTTCGGGCATCATTATAAAAACCACGTTGATATTTAAGCAATTTCAGGCGCATTTCAGTTGCGGCTTTTAGCGTGGAAAGTGCTGCGGTAAACTGATTACGGATGGTAAACGGAAAGGTAAGCAAACCATTAGCAGTCTCCTGGGCATGGCCCCTGGAGCTTGCCTGTTCAAAGAGAATGCCTATGCCGCCGTTAATATCTGGAAAAGTAGCGCCTTTTCCGTAATAGAAATCATCAAAATCCTCTTCCGTATAATACAGTGATCCGATTTCATCAAAGGATTCAGCGATATAACTACCAATTTCTTGAGTGAGGATTTGATTACGTTGTGGGGTTAAAGGATGGGTTTGGGATGGAATTCCAGGCTGGAAGAAGAATGACGAATTGGAATCCATCTCATGATGATCGGTCAAAACATTAGGATACCATTTATAAAATGTTTCTATTCTTGCCTGGGATTCTGGTAACTGCAAAGGCAACCAGTCCCTGTTCATATCAAACCAGTAATGATTGGTTCGCCCTCCCGGCCATACCTCATCGTATTCGCGATCCTGAGGGTCGCTGTTAATAATTTTGCTTTTGTTGGTGTTTGCCCAATAGGCAAACCTCTGTAAACCATCCGGGTTAAAAGAAGGATCTAAAAGAATAACACTATTATCCAGTATTTTTTCAACTTTCTGATCTTCAGCTGCGGCAAGGTAGTAGGCGAGAATTACAGCCGCATTGGCCCCGCTGGGTTCATCTCCATGGATTGAAAAACCCTGGTTTACGATCACCGGCATATTTTCAAGCTTTAAAGACCCTGAATTTTTTTCAATCAAACCCAAATGACCCTTCCTGATCTTTTCAAGATTATGTATGTTTTCTTCGGAAGATATATAGAGAAGCATTAAGGGACGGCCCTCATAGGTAGTCCCCCGGTTTTCAATTTTAACACGTGGTGAACTCTCGGCTAGCTTCTGCATGTACATGATCAAACGGTCATGGCTTACATGCCACTCTCCTGGCACAAATCCCAGCACTTCCTGTGGCTTCGGAATATTAGAATTGTATTGTATATCCTGCGGGAGATAATAATCAAGCTGCACCGTTTCTTGAGCGAATCCGGGAAAGGAAATCAATAAAAGATATAGATAAATTCTTTTCATATACTTCGAAACTCTTTATTTTTTTAATCTTCAGCTGTTTAATATTATTATGCTATCCCGACCAGCAATTTGAAATTTACTTCAGAAAAACTTAAACTTTGATTGCAGGGAATGAATTCATTATTTATCCGAAGAGCTACATTCTGACAGTGGCATGGATGGAGGAGAAGCATCTGGCCCTATTCCCCAGTTTTTATTTGGCCTCGGCCCCATTTGTAAAGTGAGCCTTCCTCCTTTTATTACATCAGAATGGCTAAACCAGGGCTTATTTAAAGGTTTTCCGTTCAAAATTGCCGATTGGATATACTTGTTTTTTTCCGAATTATCTTTAGCGATGATCGCAAAATTACGATTACCGGATAATTCAATATTGATTTTATTAAATACCGGACTGCCTATGTTGTAAACCGGCACTCCCGGTGACACAGGATAAAACCCCATCGAAGAAAATACAATAAAGGCAGACAAAGCCCCCGCATCCTCATCGCCGGGAATACCCAAGAGATCATTACGAAACCATTGTTTCATTAATATACGAATATGCTTCTGAGTTTTCCAGGGTTTTTCTAAGTAGTTGTACAGGTAAGGAATATGAAAAGAAGGTTCGTTCCCCATAGAAAAATGCCCGACTATCCCGGTTTGGTTATGATAGCGGTACAATTGAACATTTCTTTCTTCAGGAAATGGTTTGGAGAATAATTCATCCAGATTTGAAGCGAATACTTCTTTGCCACCCATCATCTCGATCCCATCTTCAATATTATATTGCAATGCAAAACGATAGATCCATCCATTACTTTCGTCATAAAAGTCCCTCCCGGCCAAACCTCCGGAATAAACGTAGTCTATCGGCAATATAAAGCGTCCCGACTTGTCCCTTGGGTGAAAAAAGCCTGTTCCATAATTATAGAGCTTACGATAATTGAAGGAACGTTCACAAAAATAGTCGAAATCCTCCTGCATACCCAGCTCTTCTGCCATCTGCGCGAGTGCCCAGTCGTCGTGAGCAGCTCCCAATGTTACGGCAAGGGCCATACGATTTGTAAAGGGTTTTACCTGGGGCAGAAACTTTTCTTTCTGACCTTCCCATAAAGCCGGCACATATCCATGTTGTTTATAAAATCGGTTCAACTCTCCTGCAGGCTCGTCTGAAACAGGGGCCAGGGTTCTTTCCATCATAGCACTTTTTCCTGCCCTGAAAGCTTTTTCTAAATCGAAACCAGTGATTCCTTTATTGTAAGCGTCTAAAAAAGAGATGATATAATGATTGGAGATCATCCCGACTTTATGTTCGGTAAGTCCTATATATCTAGGCATTCTGAAATACTCCAACTGGCTGGAAACTTCAAGCATCGAATTAAGGATTTTCTCTTCCCTTTCCGGTTCAAGGAGTGTGGCTAAAGGGCGAACTCCCAGATAGGCATTCCAACCTGAATCATGAAGACCTGAATAGAATGGCTTTATATTATCTTTATGTATTTTCTCGTCAAAAGGACTAAAGTAATTGCCATCTTCCGCAATGGAAACAGGAAAACGAAAGTTTCTATATAAGGCCGTATAAAATACCGTTTTATCATCTTCAGAACCTCCCTCGACCTTGATCTTTTTTAAAGTATTATCCCATATTTTCCGGCCTTCCAACTGTAAACCAGCAATGTCATTCTCCAAAACTTCTCCTTCCATGTTCTTTTTTGCCTGTTCAACGCTGATAAAAGAAATCCCATACCGAAGATTTATTTCGCCAGAATCCTTAGAATATTTCAAAACGATATTGGCATTTTTACCTTCAGCCTGACTTTTATCTTTTAATACTCTGTTTTCCAGTACATAATTGGCCATTGGTGCCTGGTCTGGTAACAGGTAAACATATGCCCGCACCCCTTCCTTAAGAACCTGATGGCCGGAAAGCGCCTTTCCGTCCCATTTCATTTCTCCTCTCGCGGAATTAAAAATTAAATAGCCGTCCTCTTTTTCTTCAAATTTTATCTGATAGATGGCAGATTGATGGGATACCCCGAAATTAATTTCAGTCTCTTTTTTATCAAGAATTACGGAATAAGAATAAGGCGTAACCTTCTCATTGTCATAGCCATACAAAATAACAGGTTTCATTTCGCTTATATCTCCCTGGAAAGGACTAAGATGAAAAGCAGAATAATAATCCTCCGATCTTACTAATGGTAATCCCCTTAAGGTAATATCAGTATTATCATCCCTATCTGGAGTCAGACATAAATAGCTATTCGGTAAGTGCACTGCGGGATGAGTCGGCTTCAATAAGTGGCTGATATTTCCTATATAAGGATTCACATAATCCACGAAATCTTTCTCATCGCTTTCCTGTGCCTTTAGGCCAGCTGCATTTATAAAGCACATAACTAGAAATACAGCAATATGAATTTGTAAATATTTCATTTATTGATATTTAGAATAATTCGGTGCAATATGCCTTATTACTTACACTTGATCGGCATGGATGGCGGAGCAGATGAAGCGGAGGCTCCCCACTCCTTGTTTGGCCTGGGACCCATTTCCAAGATGAGTTTCCCACCATTTATAATATCTGCATGACTTAGCCAGGGTTTATTCAAAGCTTGGCCGTTGAGGATAGCAGATTGAATATATTTGTTCTCTTCAGAATTATTCTTAGCTGTAATTTCAAAATTTCGATTATTCGGCAGTTCAAAATTCACCTGCTCAAATACCGGACTCCCAATATTATAAACAGGAATCCCCGGGGTCACGGGGTAAAGGCCCACAAAAGAAAAAACAGCAAAGGCAGACATTGCCCCGGCACCCTCATCTCCCGGCATTCCCATTAGATCATTACGAAACCATTGTCTTAGTAAAATCCGAATACGTTCCTGCGTCTTCCATGGCTTTCCGGCATAATTAAATAGGTAAGGTATATGAAAAGAAGGTTCATTTCCCATAGCAAAACCTCCTACAACACCTGTTTGAGTTGGAAATTGGAGGTAATGACGGTACTTGGGTAATCCAAGAGATTTTGTAAATAACGAATCTAATCTTTCAGCAAAGGCATTCCTGCCGCCCATCATGTTAATATGATCTTCCAGGTTATACTGTAGCCCGAAACGATAATTCCATGCGTTCCCTTCAGTAAAAAAGAGTTTGCCATCCTGTCCTCCCGATAATTCATAGTCAAAGGATGACAAAAATTTTCCTTCGGTATCTTTGGGATGAAAAAACTTAGTCCTTGAATTAAATAAATTGCGATAATTAATAGAGCGGTTGCAGAAATACTGAAAATCATCCTGAAGATTCAATTCTTTTGCCATTTGGGCTAAAGCCCAGTCGTTATAAGCTGTTCCCAAAGTGACTGAAACGGCCATACGTTTTATTTTAGGTTTAACCTGAGGCGTCAATTCTTTATCAGTCCCCCATATTGCCGGAACATAGCCGTTCTCACGGTAAAATTTATTTAATCTTCCAGCAGGCTCATCAGATCCAGGAGCCAGGGTTCTTTTCATGACCACATTTTTACCGGCCTTAAAAGCTTTTCCCAGATCGAAGTCTCTAATTCCTTTATTATAAGCATCCAGAAAGGATATAAGTATATCGTTTGAATGCATCCCTAGCTGGTTCCCGGTGACATTCATGGTTTTTGGCATTCTAAATTTGTCCAGTTGTTCAGCCGCGCGTAAATAAGAAGTTAGTAAGGCCTCTTCCTTTTCGGCATCTAATAATGCATTTAGCGGATGCAGCGCACGGTAAGTACCCCATGCAGAATCATCGGTATAAAAAGGAATACCATTATCCTCATGTACTTTTCCGTCGGAAGCACTAAAATAACGTCCATCTTCCGACAAGGAAACGGGACGGTAATAAGAACGATATAAGGCTGTATAAAATACTATTTTATCATCTTCTGAACCTTCTGCTTTTATTCTGTTCAAAGCATCATTCCATATTTTTCGCCCTTCCAGTTGCAATTCTTCAATATCAGCAGAAAGAACTTCTTTTTCCATGTTCTTTCTGGCCTGTTCAGCGCTAATGAAAGAAATTCCATAGTAAAGATTTATTTCCTGTGTATCTTTGGAATATTTCAAAACCATACTGGCATTTTCACCTTCAGCATACTTTCTATCGATCAATTCTTCATTCTCCAACACATAATTGTTAACAGGAACCTGGTTCGGTAACAGGTAAACATATACCCGAACACCGTTCTCTAGGAGTTGATATCCGGAAAGTCCCTTTCCGTCCCATCTCATTTCTCCCTTTTCAGCATTCAGAATAACAAATGCGTCCTTTTTTTCAGTGAATTTGATTTGATAAACAGCAGATTGATGAGATACCCCAAAATTGACTTCCGTCTCGTTCTCATCAAGAATTACGGAATAGGAATACGGAGTAACTTCTTCATTATCATAAGTAAATGAAATGACAGGTGTGATTTCACTTTCTTCTCCCTGAAAGGGACTAAGGTTAAATGCAGAATAATCTTTCCCCGGGCGAAGCAGAGGTAATCCTTTTAAAGTGACATCGGTATAATCAACACGTGCCGGGTTAACCCGCATAAAACTATTTGGTAAATGAACAGTAGGGTAAGTGGGCTTAAGTAAACTATGTATATTGCCAATGTAAGGATTCACATAATCAACCAGCTCTTTTTCCGCCACCACCTCACGAGAAGCTTGTGACTTTACCTCCGATAAAGATCCATCTATCAAAATTATTAAGATGAATAGCCAATACTTTGAATGCTTCATAAATTTTCTATTAAAAATGAACACCTTAAACAATCCCGAAAAGGCTACCAGAACTCCTAACGAAAACTTGGCGGGGGATTTTCATTACCCCAGTCTTTAATAACCTGTTCCGAAGTTTGAAATTCCAAAGTCCCGCCATTCTTTAGTTCATCCCATTGAATCCAGGTAGAATTATATTCTTTTCCATTGAATTCCAGTGCTTCGACATAGGAATGCTGTTTTGATCCGGAGGTGATCACAAGTTCTCCATCAGGCAAATCAATCATAATTCTTTTAAATAAAGGAGTACTAATACTAAAACCTCCTATGCCTGGGATCATGGGATATAAGCCTATGTTTGCAAAAACATACCAGGCCCCCATGGTTCCTAAATCATCATTTCCCGGCAAACCATTGTCCTTCATTGAATACTGCTCCTGAACAATCCGTCTCACAAGGGCCTGCGTTTTATGGGGAGCTCCTGTCCAGTTATAAGTCCAGGGTACCTGGAAAGAAGGCTCATTGCCCGCGGCAAACCAGGTTTGATTATAATCTGCATCTAACTGCTGGAAATAACTATCCAGCCGTTCTATGGCAACCTGTTTCCCTCCTAACGTATCGATCAAACCGGATAAATTGTATGGTACCATCCAGAAATAATCTTTATAGGTAGCTTCACGGAATCCTATTTTTTGATCTTTCCAGGAACCATCCTCATTTCTTGAATGAAACCATTGCGTTTCAGGATTATAAAGTTTTTTCCAGTTTTGAGCTCTCTTCAGATATTTCTCCTGAACAACCTCATCCTGTAATGCCCGTTTTGCAAACTGTGCAATTGCAAAATCAGAAGAAGTATATTCCAGGGTTACGGAAGCATTCCCGATATAACCTTTCTCAAGATAGGATGCCAATTGAGGCCGGGTAAGCTTTTCCTGAGATTTAGTACCTGGTTCCTCTGCTCCTCTACGCATTATTTCAAGAGCCTTCTTTTTATCAAAATCAGTAGCCCCAAAGGCATAAGCATTTGTTATTAAAATAGAGGTGGGATCGCCCTGCATGATTCCTGTTTCCCGGTTGGCAAGGACCCACCGGGGGAATCCACCTCCGGACTGCTCAGCAAATTTTAAATGAGAAGTAACAATGTCTGATGCTTTTTCTGGAAATAAAATACTTACAAGCTGTATCTGGGTTCTATAAGTATCCCAATTGCTAAAAGCCGTATAGAAATCAAAATTATCGGCATGATGTATTTTATCGTCAGCTCCTATATATTCCCCATTTATATCACTGAATAAACTTGGATGAATCAAAGCATGGTAAAGATGGCTATAAAACTGCACAGCATGCTCAGAAGTGGTATCGTTGATTTCTATCTTCTTTAAATATTCATTCCATTTTTGGAGTGTATTCTCTTTCACTTCTTCAAAATTGGACTTTTCTGCTTCTAAATTTTTCCGCGCGTTTTCTACAGAAACATATGAAACGCCAATTTCATATTGTAATTCTTTAATTTCTGAAACATCGAACGTAAAGAAGACTCCTGAATTGGCACCTTGGGCATCACGAGTTTGCTTATTTAAATCGTCATTCTCCCAGGCACCAAAATCCTGAGCTTCTTTATTAAATTTCCCTACAAAATAAATTTTATAGTTACTATCTGCCCCACAAAAAGAGCCGCCATCGGCGTAACCTTCAAAACTATTTGGCGAAATAATCTTTACTGAAGCCTCTTTCACCTTTGTAGCATTTATTCCTGTTCCAATGATTAGGGTTCCTTTCCGTAAATTATCTGGGTAAGTAATTTTTGCTATTCCTGTTCTTTTGGTAACAGTTAATTCAGTGATAACATCGTCAAATAAGGTAGCTTTATAAAAACCTGCTTTACTTTCCAGGATATTATAGCCTGGATCATATTTCATCATATCATCGGGTGACTCGGAAATTTCCCCCTTTAGAGGTAAGAGAGGTAAATTCCCCATATGTTCACACCCCGCCCCGCTAAGTTGGTTAATCACAAAACCTTTTTGGGGATTGAAAAAAGTTGGAGTAAACTGAACCATGCCGAATGGATAAGTTGCACCGGGAAAAGTAAAACCTGCTTCATGGTATCTTTTCTCAGTATTTCCCGGCTTACCTTTATTCCCGATTTGGGTATTAACCACACCTGAATAATTTACCCGGGCAAGATTAGAAGTGGATTCATTACACCCAATAAAACCAAAAATGAACAATAGGGAAAGGAAATTGATCAAGGAAAACTTAACAGAACAGTTATAATATCGTTTAGAATACATGGTTTTATTATTTTACCGTTGGAGAGGTCTATTCCATTATTATTTGTATGTTTTGTATTCCCTTAATATCTGACGGAATAAAAGCATTCGTTTTATTTCCATTAATCATGAACGAGGAAATATGATTTCCGGAACCCTTAATAGTTAAATTCAGAATTGCATCGCGATATCGAATGTTTTCCAGATAAATACTACCCATCTCTTCCGGCACCATAGGTTTAAAGTCAATTCCATCTGTATCAAAGCGCATTCCCATAACCCCCATTAGAACCATTCGCAAGTAAGCGGTTGCACTCCAGGTTTGTCTATTTTGAGAACTAGTAAGATTCCATTTTCCTCTGGGATTTTCTTGGATACCTCCATATTTTTCTCCGGTCTTGGGATGGTAGATCTCTACAAATTGTTTATCTCTCCAGGCATTGTCTGTTAGGATATTGAATTCATGTAAGAAGATTTCTTTTCGGTTATTCAATGCTGCCGCATAGGCCCAAAACCCCTGAACGTGTGGCCACACAGTACCGCTATGCCTGCCGTAACTAGTTTTTTCTTCATTAATATAACGTGGAAAGGATGGCCATACTACCGGAATACCCGCTGGTTCAACGTAGGTGTTTTCGAAAATAGCCTTAATTTGTGCCGAATCGGCTACATCAAACATAATGGCAAAGGAAAGTCCCATTCCTTCCTGTGCCCCACTTCCATTAAATGGATCAATAAAATAATCATAGGTTTGCTTTTCGGAATTCCAAAGGTTATTGTTGATTGCGGTTTTTAATTTTTCGGCTTTCAAGTTCCAATCAGAATCTGGATTTTCACCCAGTTCTGCGGCCATCTTATCAAGGGTTTTATAGACTTGGTAATACAAACAGTTCGTGGAAAGAACCTGCATGGGGAGACCATAACCGGTGGATGCTTTCAAATCTGGGTTCTCCTCAGGCCACATCATAATGGCACTATATGTATTTCCCTTTTTGGAGCGGGTATAAATCTCTGGATAAGCGGCTACTCCGTCTCCATAGACCGCTGCTCCTCTAAATAAACCATTCTTAGCATCGAACTCCTGGTCCTCCATCAGCCTTAGAGTTCTTTTAGTGATTTCATAAGCAAGTTTCAGCATCTCCTTATCACCAGTATATAGATAATAATTCCAGGCTCCAACAGTCCAGATTACTTTGTCCCAATACTGACCATCTATGATCACTTCGCCTTCTGAATTTTTTGTTAGTGCTGAAAGCAACGTATTTTTAGCTACAGAGGGGAACAAGAGACCTCCTGCATTCCAGGTATTAATAGCCGCATCCCTCGTCCATGGTTTGTTATAATTCAAACCTGCCATAAAACACAGTTCCTGATTCTGCAGTAAACCGGATTTATGTAAACGAATATTGGTATATACATCCCCCATTGCCATATGAAAAGCAAATTCTTTTTTTACTTCCCTCTCATTTTCTATTGATAGCGCAGGAATAATGTTGTTGTTATTTGGTAAACCTTCTTTTATATCCTCCTGAGAAAAGCAAAAACAACCACAGAAAAACAAAAGGATTCCTACGAGCTTAGTATTTTCTTTTAATCTATAAATGAAATTCATGAAATTATATTTATTATTCAGGCCTTCCGAAATATCTGGTTCTATGCCTCTACCATGGTGGGAGAGAACAGCATTGCTCATCCTTAGCAGACACTTACTCACATCTCCTGCAAATAATTGTTTCGGATTAGTCTTTTACAACCTTTAACTCTTCTTTTAATTTAGGATCTACCTCGTACTCTTCAACATTCTTGAATACAACTTGCCCTTTTTCAGAGGAGGGAACAACTACATCTTCAAGCTTTAAATTTCTTATATCATCGAAAACAAAAGCAGGCCTAAAATCAGAATCTCTTAATGATAGTTTAATATTCTTCATACTTACATTTTCTGTGTGCCTTACATAAAACCCCCAGGAAGGCAGTTCCCCAAACATTGTATATTCAGGATACTTTTTAATTTTTTCCTTCACCTGATCTAAACGATAAATGGGAACATAAGCCATTCCTTTTGAAGCCCGGCCGGGATAAGAGATTTTTATATTTTCGAAAGTGATATTCTCTATGGGATGACCAGGAATTCCAGTAATTGGCGCAGGAAATTGATTATGGGAGTATTTTACTTCCGGTCCCCGCATATCATAATCGACATCAGGCCTTCCAAATGGTACTTCTACATCTATGTTCTTGAAATGCACATTTCTAATAATACCTGGTTTTTCGCCCCCACGATGGCCTAGACGAACAAAGATGGGATTCCAGGTGTTTTTAGCAGTAATATTAGAAACTTGAATGTTTTCAATAATTCCTCCATCTACAGATTCAAGGGCTACTGCAGATCTGAAGGTATCATAAACTTCAATATTTTCGATAGTTATATTTTTAAACCCACTATAAGAAGCTGTACCAAATTTCACTGCACTTGCACTAGAACGAATGGTACAATTGCCAATGTAAATACTATCATTGATGTAGTCTCGATAATATGATTTGATTACAATTCCGTCGTCAGCTGAATTCACATCACATCCGGTAATACGAACATTGGTACAATCGGTTATTCCTATGCCATCATTGTTCCAGTAAGCCCTACTTTCTACGGCAATATCTTTAATTTGGACATTATTACATATTTCGTAGCTCTGTACCCAGCCGGCTGAATTCTTGATACGCAATCCACTTACTTTCACATTATCGCATAACATAAAATCGATGATCTTTGGGCGTACAGTTTCATTAGGACGCATATGTCCATAATCATAATTAGGATCTATTTTTATCCCTGAGTGATGTAGGCTATCTATAGTTAGAGCTACTTTTCTTCCCTGACCGTCTATGGTACCTTTTCCACTAAGGGCGATATTTTTGGCATTTTCTGCAATTAGAAAAGCTAATCGTGAATTGTCATTGGTTTTTTCTGGAGTAGAAACATTCTCTACCTCTACTTTTCTATAATTCTCAGGGTTAGTACTACCTAGCAGCACCGCTCCCTCCTGAAAATATAGCTCTACATTGCTTTTAAGCTCTATAGTACCTGAAAGGTATTGTCCTTTTTCAAAAAGTACAGTCGCTCCGCTCTTCTGCCGGGAAGCATAATCAATAGCATTTTGTATGGCTCCTGTGTTTAGGGTAGAGCCATCGTCAACGGCCTTAAAATCTTTTATATTGATAATTCTTTCATGAAGATATTCTTCCTGAGCCTGCACCATTTGAAGGAACATAAATACAGAAATAAACATCAGAAAATTTATAACTTTTTTCATTTTTGTTGTATTAAATTTTATCATAATATGGCTATTTATTTATTTTAGTGGGAGGTCCGGTAACATTACCATGACCATTACCTTTTCCTCCATTCCCCCCATAATACGGGTATTGATCAAATTTAGCGTCACCTGTTGCTCTAGGATCTCCAGTATTTACCATCCATTCATCCAAAGATTTTCTATAATTTCTTATCACTTCTTTATACATAGGGTCAGCAGCTACATTCTTTATTTGGTAGGGATCTTTTTCCAAATCGTAAAGTTCCTCCGCAGGACGTTTTTTAAATGCCAAATCGAAGTAAGAGTAGACCTCCATACCCTCTTTTTTCGAAGCGGGAAAATTTCTTTGCTCACTAAGAATATAATCTTTAGTTGGAGAACCATCTACATCTCCAAAAGGCCCTACTGCGAAAATTTCCTCGGGATCCCCCGACGGCCAACGATCTGGTTTTATGTTACGGATATACAGATAATCATCAGTACGCAAAGCCCGGGAGGGATATCCCAGGTTGTTCATTCGTACATACGCATGTCGCTCTCTCTCTGTAAATACATGATCTCGCTGATTTTCTCCTTTAAGCTGTCTTAAAATGCTACGGCCATTCATATCTGAAAGGATAGGCTGATGGGCTGCATCCAAAACAGTGGGGGCGATATCTATTGAGTTTATAAATTTATCGTATACCTGACCTCCTTCTATTTGGTTAGCCCACATAATAGCCAAAGGCATATGGGTGCCTTCGTCATATAAATTGGCCTTAGCACGAGGAAAAGGCCAACCATTATCACTAGTCATAATTACAAGTGTATTCTCAAGCTCTCCTTTTTCCTTAAGAAAATCAAGAATTTCCCCCACTTCCCTATCGAACCTTTCAACTTCATAGTAATAATCTAAAATGTCCTTTCTTACTATTTCATTATCCGGCAAATAAGGAGGCACTTTTACCTTTGATGAATCCA
Source organism: Autumnicola tepida (assembly GCF_031846485.1). NCBI lineage: Bacteria > Pseudomonadati > Bacteroidota > Flavobacteriia > Flavobacteriales > Flavobacteriaceae > Autumnicola > Autumnicola tepida. Next base: position 105,619 of record NZ_JAVRHQ010000007.1, on the reverse strand, counting down.
TTCCTGATCGAATACCTGAATCTTTAACATAAGGACGGTGGGGGTCGCCACTTCCAAACCAAAAACAAAAAGGCTTGTTTTCTCCTTTTTGCTTATAAAAATTTTCGAAATTTTTGTAGCGTTTGCCGGCAGGATTGTGCTTCCAACCTGTAGTTTCATAATTACCTGGTTTCCATCCTTTTCCTGAAAGCCCTAACTGATAGCCTGCCTTTTCAAGAATGCTAGTGTACACCGGAAATTTCTTCGGAAAATTGCTCCATAAATTTGCTGCGTCCTGCAAACGATGAGGATACTGTCCCGTGAGCAAAGCCGCTCTTGATGGTGCACATGAAGGCGCTGCCGTAAAGGCCTGAGTAAAAAGCACTCCATTTCTGGCAATACTATCAAAAGTAGGGGTTTTTATAACAGAATCGCTTTCAGCATAAATACTCGCATGAGGCCAGGACCAATCATCAGCAAGAAAAACAACAATATTGGGATATTTTTGCTTTTCCTGCTCACTTCTTTTTTTCGCGCAGGAAAAACATAAAAATGACAATACGACCGCTAACGTGAAAATATGAAGATTTTTTTTCTTAGTATACATACGCTTAAGTTCTTGAACATTTAAAATGAATTGAAAAATCATAAACGATTATATATCTTTTCACTTAATTTTTCCAGAGGGATTCCCTTGGTTTCAGGCATCATAAATATGACGAACATTAATTGCAGAACCATCATAAACGCGAAAATGGCGAAAACGGTTCCCGCACCTATTGTCGAAAAGAGATAAGGTACCAAAGAAGGTATGATTGCCGCAAGAAGCCAGTGTGTAGAAGAACCGAAAGCCTGGCCGGATGCCCTTATATGATTTGGAAATATTTCTGAAATAAATACCCAGATTACTGCGCCCTGGCCTATGGCATGAGATGCAATGAATATGAATAAAAATATCGGAACAAAATAGCCTCCCCAATCCAGGAAAAAAGCTGCTGCCACCAGGGATAAGGAGATTATATAACCAATAGAGCCTATATACATCAATTTTTTCCTTCCTATCCTGTCAATAAGGAATACCCCAAATAACGTAAAAACAAGATTGACCAAGCCAATTCCAATACTGCTTAGCAAAGCGGTACTTTCACCCAGACCGGCTTCTTCAAAAATTCTGGGAGCATAATACAGAAAAGCATTGATTCCCGAGAGCTGATTAAAAAAGGCAATAAGAAATGCCAGTAAAAGGGGAAAACGGTATTTTTTCATGAATATATTTTCACCGCTCCTCTGGGTTTCAGACTGTTTTTCTATCTCCCCAATTTTTTCCTGTATATCAGCATCTGCATTGATAATTTTTAATGTCGCTTTTGCTTTTTGGATTTGACCTTTTGAAATGAGCCAGCGTGGACTTTCAGGAATGGTAAACACCAACAAGGCATAAATAAAAGCAGGGATGGCTTCTACTCCTAACATCCATCTCCAGGGTTCATTTCCGGTATCTCTCAGCAGGTAATTGGACAGAAAAGCAATAAGAATTCCTAGAACAATATTAAACTGATACAATGAAACCAGGCGACCCCTGTCTTTTGCCGGGGCAATCTCAGAAACATATGCTGGTGCTGCTATAGTAGAAACTCCTACTCCTATGCCACCAATAAATCTAAAGATTGCAAAGGTCCAGGGATCATTAGCCAAAGCCGATCCTAATGCCGAACAGAAATAAAGAATGCCTATTAAAACCAAACTCTTCTTTCTTCCCAGTTTATTAGTAGGAATACTTCCCGTTACCGCTCCTAAAACAGTACCCCATAAGGCCATTGCCATCACCACCGAACCATGAAAAGCATCTGAGGTATTCCATAATTCCTGTAATTGCTGATCGGCACCGGAAATAACTACCGTATCAAAACCAAAAAGAAAACCTGCCAGGGCAGCGGCAATAGACCATAAGAAAATTTTATTATTAGAAGTACCGTTGTTTTTCATAAATCATTTTTCTGCTCTGCTGGAAAATCTATTAGTTCAATTTTGATATTTTCAATAATCATATTTTTCAATAAAATATTCGTTCTGTTCTTAATGTGATCCCTCTATTAATCGATATTCTTCATTATCGGAAAAATCTTCAGTGAGAGGCTGAAGAAACTCAACATCGTCTCCCTCCTTTGGTGCTGCCGTAATAGCAAAAACTTTAATTTTATCATTATCAGGCAACTGTATAGAAGTAGCTCCCTTAGGAATATCGATGGCATATTTAAAAATATAGGCATATTCGTAGGCTACATTTCTTGAGGGATAATCGTCATGATGATGCGAAGAGAACCAGGCTATGTTGCTCTTCTTAAAATAAGGATCATTCATTTTTAGAACCTCTGTTTCGTCTTCATTGAATTCCCTGTCATAAAACTGACCTATAAAACCTGTCCATTTCTGGATAGACAATTCTTCTTTCTTCTCATCAAGGTAAAATGAATCCGTAACATCTTCGGTAGCTGCAGCTAATAGATAAAGTTTATCATAATTGCCTTTTGGAAGCTGTATCTTTTGACCTTTACAACCTACCACATTCATCTTACGGTCTTGTTTATCTCCCATTTCAAACATAATTCCCTCACTGGTGATAGTTTCAGGAAAAAGTTCAGCCGGATAACTTCTCATGGAATACATAAACATATCCTTCGTGTTATTATCAATGCTATTAGCATCTAAACGATGATCATCAAAGGTTACAATATCCTCATTAAAGGGAAGTTCCACCGGCTTCTGATACATTTTAGAAAAGGAAGCTGATTTAAATTTTACTGCAAAACTTTTTATCCCAAAATAACCCATATCGAAACTGGCAGTTTTTCCTGAAAAATTAAGATCACCTATCTTTTGTTCTTGACCATTCACTTCATAAGCAGCTTCGATAGGAGCGGCAAATCTCATCGTTACATCCTTTTGATCTTCTCCCTTTAACTCATTCACCCGAACGATAAAATAATCACTATTTTCTGCCTTTTTGAAAGCCATTAAACCCAATGCTTCCGAATCAAAACTTATTAAAGACAGTTCTTTTCCCATAACTCCTTTATGCTGGGGAGTTTCATAAGCAATAAGTGGCTTTTCAAAAAACTCAGCTTGTTTAGCCGTTTCGCTTTTTTGCACAACATTACGATGAGGATGAAGGGCAAATCTTATATCATGGATACCCCAATCCTGAGTGGCCTGATGCCAGAACCTTCCATCATCAATTCCGGGAGTATACAATAAAGTTAATCTTAGGGTATTATCATCAGGTTTATCAGAACCAAATTTAGAATCCTGTAGAATTGAAATTCCATATTCTCCGGATTTATCTGTGAGATCAAACCATCCTTTAGAAGGCACTTCGTATTTTTTAGGATCATTATTTTCCCTTTCCACGGCACCCACACCAAGATTGTATGTCGCTTTTTCATTTTCAGCTGAAAAAGGAAAAGATGCCTTTAAGCTTACCTCTTTAGATTGCCAGTTGAGCTTATTATCAAATTCAATTCTATTACCGGGATTTCCGGCAGAAAGGCTGATTACCTGAGTAATTTTTGAATTTCGCTTTTGCCTGATTATTTCCAACGCAACCCGTACTGGACCTTGTTCAACAATTTTGATTTCCGCATCGCTATCCAAAAAATCGATAGGAGAATTTTGACGATCTTCCCAGTCCATATTCCAGGCAGGCCAACGGGAAGGTTTCTCAAACAAAAATTCTAGCCTTGCCGGCTTTAACAAAAGTTCCTTCTGGAGATTTTTATCATATATACTAGTAATATCACCGTTTTTGTCAAAAACAACTTTATAATTTCTGTTTTCCAGGGAATTTTCAGTTACCTGTAACTCCTGGCTGGCACGGCGATAACTTTTATCTGAACTTCGCACATCAAAAACGGAAACCCCAACAGAAGGAACCTGAGCTAGAAAAATAATTTTTAGCTTTTTTCCTTCTTTAGAAATAACCTGGGAAGGCAATTCATTTTGATTTTTATCGAATACTTGAATGTTTTGTGGCATTTTCTCGAATTCCAATTCCGCAGTCACCACATCTTCCCTATCAAATGCTACGGGGTTATAAACCGAAACAGACCTCCCCTGTACATTAGTATTTAACTGGGAGGAAATAATACTTAAAGCATTTTTTAATGGTTCTTCAAATCCTTTATTAGCTATGAATTCATCATTCCAGGCAAGTTCATAAGCTTCAGGAATAGCAGTTCCAGGCAGTATATCGTGCATTTGGCTACCTAAAACCAGCTCCCAGGAATTATTAATTTTGTCCTGAGGATATTCTGCTCCTGTAAGCAGGGTTGCCAAAGACGACATTTGTTCCGCAGATTGAGCCAGGTTTTCGTTCTTTCTGTTCATTCGCTTCATAAAAGCCTGCGAAGTAAGTGTTCCCGCACTATGCTCTGTGAGTAACAAATCACCCTGATAAGTAGGAAGCTTTTCTCTAATTTCAGGAGTTATATCTTTGAACATCTGGTCTGAAGAAGCTAAAACTACCTTCATCTTACCGTCTGGGTTATCTAAACTTTCAATAGCATTACGCACATCGTTTTCCCTGGGAGCACCTCCCTGATCTCCAATACCATAATACCGAAAGTCAAAACCATAGCCTGAGCGGTTGTAATTTTCCTCAAGACGATCATAAAATTCCTTACTGTTATCAAGCCGATTTTCAACACCTCCTGTATATTTCGTTGCATTGAGGACAGAAACAATTCCTTTTCCATCCGGCCCTTTCCATACGCCAATATTAAAAGGAATACCTACAGCAGACCCCCACGTAAGCTTTTGAGTAGAAAATCCAATTAAACCTGTATGATTGATAGCTGAAGGAAGACTCGCAACAAAGCCAAAGCAGTCTGGCAACATGTAATCCTTACTGGTTTTTCCAAACTCTTTTTGAAAAAAATTATTACCATATAATACGTGGCGAATAACAGATTCAGAAGAAGAAACAGTTACTTCCGATTCATCCACAGAAGAACCGGATATAAACCATCGCCCTTCATCTACATATTTTTTTACCTTTTCAAACCTTTCCGGATAATACTCCTTCATCATTTTATACCGCCTTGAGCCGGTGAAATTAAATGTGTACTCCGGGTATTTTTCAAAAAGATAAAAATTCTCGTCCATTGTATTTTTTATAAATTCATTGATCGAGTTTTTATAGGTCCAGCGCCATTCGGTATCCAAATGAGAATATCCTATGGTATATAAAACTTTATCTTCTGTTATATCGTAACCTTTAGAAGTTTCATCCTTTGATTTATCGGCAGATTGAGCTATTAAACCCAACGGTAAAAATATAAGGACCCAAAACATTCTATTTCTCATATTCTTATTCATTTTAACACAACTTTTCAATCAGAAAAATTTTACTTTTTATTGTTTTTATTAGATATGGAAAATTATGTCATTGTAGCACTAGTATTTCTGCTGCCGTATGAGACAATTTAGACCTAAATACGCACCAGAAAAATTGCATCCAGTTTTCCAATCTTTACCTTTCCATCCACTTCTTCACCATTATTAACATCCGGTGCCTGATCTAAAGTTCCTTTCAATTTTCTAAAATTTTCCCCAGGCCATACTTTATTTACATCTACTTCGACTTCATGTGCAGAAGGATTTGCGATAACCATTCCGCCTTCAAATTTGCGCACCATCACATCTGGGGCGGCATATACTGCCAGATTTGAAACGGTGACCGGTTCATCTCCCTCAAAATTGAATGTTATACTGGCAGAATTATCGAATTCCCGATAATAAAATCCCGCGTCAAATGGCTTTTCATGAATTAAAGCCATATTCTCTAATATTCTTTCAAACTGCATATCCTGAATAAGCGTAATGTTTTTCATAAAGTTATCCTCATCTGAAGCCTGTATTTCTCCCGAAACTTCCACATGCATAAGCCGGGCAGTTTCCTTAGGGTATCCAGCCATAGTCTCACCACTAACGGTAGCGGTTAAATAAAGATCTTGCCCTTCAATATCAACATCCTTTATCTCAAATTTTAAATATCCCTGTCCATCTTTTTTCTTGCTCAGGGTAATTACACCGTCCTCCAACTTGATCGAGCTATTTGGTGAGGTAATTTTTTGACCCAGCTCCGATCCAGACAGAAGATTAGGTTTCTCGGTTGCAAGCCGTTTAATAGGACCTATAGCTTTCCCTAACCAGCCCAACTCTTTCTCCTGCCCTTTACGAAGCTCATCCCAAACAAAAACATCTTCTCCGAGTTCTGTTCTTCCTCCAGGAATGGTCATGGAGATGCCTGCATCACATATGACCGCGGCTGCAAAAGCCAACCTGATATCAGCCATACGCTTATCACTGGGTTTTGATTTTATATAGTTAAAAACTGGTTCTCTTGAATTTTCTTTCCAGAATAGCAGGCGATTAATTCCTCCACCCCAATCATTAAAATCATCTTCGTCCCCACCAGTAGGGAATTTTTCATGTTCTGTTCCATTGAGGATTCCAACCGATCTTTGGTGAAACCACTTATCATTATCTGCCATAATAAGCCGATCTTCACCTAATAATCTACGAAGTTCTATCAGAAAATTGATAGCTCCTATACCATAAGTCTGCTTACCATTAAACACTCCACCATCGGGTTTACCATCGGCATTTAGATCCATTCCACGGCCTTCAGATTTTGCTACCGGCACATGATGAAGCACGTCAAATTCTACACCATCAAAATGTTCCAGAAGTCCTCCCTTAGCAAACCAGTCAGCAATTTGCTGGGCAAAAACCTCACCGGCCTGTTTACCCTTTTCATCACGTGGACCTAAAGTGGAATAATTATAATACCATCTGAGATTATTAGATATTGCACCACCCGGACCCTCGTAAACGTGAGCCGCGGCATATGCTTTGCCAGCATCGAACGACAAAGGTTCCGTTCCATAGCTACCCCGTTCCACTTTAATTGTTCCTTTATCATAATCGATATCCAGTAGTTTGACCTGTTCACTATAACTCCAATCGGGTTCTCCGTTAGCATCTAATCTGCATAGACCTATATCTTCGTTCGCTTCCCTTCCTTTGGGACCAACATTTAGTTTGAACAGGTCCACATCGGAAACTTCGATTTCCATAACACCATTTTCAGCAGGCACATCTTCTTTAATCGTTGCCCCTACATAATAGGCCCAGTGTCCTGCAAAAAAAGGTTCTCTCTCCAAATGGGGATCCCTTCCTCTACCACAAAGATGGATAAGTTCTGCCTGGTTAGGATGTAATTCTTTTAATCTATCGAAATAATCCCGTAACTGCTCGAAATCACCCACTGTAACTTCTTCTTTAAGAGCCTTTCCTTCAATGCCCATCAAACTGCTAAAGGCAGGATACCATTCTTCCCAGCTTGTGGATGGCTGGCGACCAATCTGCTCGGCATCACGAAAAAAGTAAGCTGCCGGCACCTGATCGCTTTGAAGAATTTGTAATTTATCTAAGCGTGTAGAATCTTCTGCATTCTCTTCATCTGTAGATTCTACTTTTTTTTCACCACAAGAAATTAAAAAAGAACCTATGAATAGAATCATAAGGGAAGAGTAATTAATTTTCCATGTATACTGAATTACATTGATAGTATGTTTCATTTTTTTTAATTTAAAATGTGCTTGGCATCAACTTTAATTCCCGCCACAGACATTCAGGAAATGCTTAGTTTAACTAAAAAAGCAAACTTAGGGCAAGGAACTTGTGGTTGAATTTATTTTTCGATTTTGAATTTCCATTAACCCAGCCCGTAGCTTAAAATTTCTCAACCTTATCTCTTAACCTTAGGATTGATAAAAGTCACAGGTACTTTAGCTATAGATTCATCATTCATTAGATATTCTAACTGACCTTTTCCCTCACCGTCCCTTCTACGAAGACTTAAAGAGAATCCTATTTCTGTTTCCTCCTTTTTATCCAGTGTAAGGTTTTGTGTGGAAGTGACAGGATCATCCCAGGCATCACATGTTAATCTGGCTTGTAATTTAACTTCAGCTTCTTCTCCACTGAAATTTTTAAATTTGGCAAACATTTTATTAAGACGGCCGTTTTTGAGTTCCACAGGATCCGGAATAAAAAATTCAGGAAGATTTAGTCCCACCTTTTTGGAATGTGAATTTGCAAATTTGGCATTGAAGGAACTTCCATCCACAGCTTCAAAAGTGTCGCTGTCTAGACGCTTCATTAAATCTACCAGTTCAGAATAGTAAAAATAACTTCTTGGCAGGTGAATAGGTACAAATAGAGGACGTTCAGTACGTCTTTTGGCTAAAAGGTTCAAATACTCCTCAATTTCATCTACAGTATCTGTATGTGCTATAGGCAATGCTGTGGACATCCATACCATATAATCATCAACTGAATCTTCTCCAGAATCCTGGCCATAAAGATGCTGAGTTCCCGGCGCACGGGTGTATCCTTGCATTACACCGGTAATATCTTCTCCTAAAGCTTCATTATATGCCTCTCTCTTCTCAGTGGATACTGCTCCATAACTATTAAGCACTACCATGGAGTTCATACCGGTCTTTCGCAAATATGGTTTAGTGGCATAAAGATGGGACCTTAATTTATCTATCGGCATGTAGCTGGGAAAAGTATATCCAATGCCAGAAGCCGACGCTATAAAGTAGTCATTTTCAGTCGCCGTGGCTTGAAAATAATCAAGGATTGCGGGTCCAATATCAGCAAGTTTCATCTGCATTTCCCAGTTAAATGGGATTGCACCCCGGTCCTCTGCAAGCCATTGATTTCCATGTGCATTCCTCATAATATGATTAAGAGAATCTCCGTCTGACATGGCAAAGGTTAGATAGATCTTATCTTCCACATCCTTTACAATTTTCTTTTTTCTATTAAAATTCTTAAAGTTTTCTACACCCTTTGGAATCTTTACACGGCTGTGGAAGGAGAAGTTTGGGGCTATATTAGCTCCTCCAACGGCTATTTTACCGTGTTTTGAGAGTTGCCCGATATGCTGGTGTTCCGAATCACGATCTACATGCCACCCCCATACAATTGTATGAGGGCTCATTTCAGCTAAAATTTTATCCTTCAGGTCGTATTCCTCCGGATGTGACGGATTACTGGAAAGATCAAAAAACAGAGCTTTTTCTGCTACAGGATAATCCCGGGAACTATTCGAGGAATAAAAAGTAGTTTCAGCTTTATTATTGTTGTAGGAAGGAGCACTTGTAATAGATACAAGATCACGGGTGGCATTCGGCCATTGATTCTCAAAAATCCACTGGTTTGCTTCCAGCCTGCTCATTTTTTGAAAATTTACTCCTTGTATGGGTTTACGCAAATCATAGATAACTTTCAGGTCTGGAAGACGTTCATCTGCCAGTAATTCTTCTGTAATTGGAATGAGATCCTCTAAACTTGCATAATTTGCGGCAATATTTACAGTATCAGGAGCATTAGTATCTATTAATACATATCCCTTTACTTTATCAAAACCCAATTCGGTCACCAATGCATATGGATCACTAAATTCCTTAAAATTCAAATGATCATAGTTTTTATACCAGTTCAGAAAGGTTCTCTTTTCATATTTATTGAAATAAACCTTTGCCGAATCTCTATTGACAATCCCCTGGTAGCATCGAAAAAACAGTGACTCCCAATACGAAAGAACCGCATTGGCTTCCTCCCCAACCGTATCACAATAAAATATCGGTTGTTCACTGCTGATTACTGAAGCATTTTCCTTAGCATAAAGAGGACTAGTCATTATGCCTCCTAACCCCCCACCTGCAGCTAACAAACCTGTTTTTTTTAAAAAATCCCGTCTATTGTTTCCTGTAAATGTTGATTTATTATCTGAATTACTCATCACCTTTTAATTTTCATTTAGTACTATTCGTTCTTCTCTTAGACCTTTTACTGAAGAACAATTTATCGATAAGTCGAAGACCAATTAATACCCTGGATTTTGTTCCAATTCAGCCCCAGTATTTTTTTCAATTTCACTGAAAGGAATTGGCCAAAGGTTTTGATAATCATAGAAATCGAACTGTTCATTATATCTATTATTCCTTTCCACAAGCAATCCTAGTCTTAATAATGTTTCCATTCTATTTTCCTCACCATATAATTCTCTGGCCCTTTCATCCAATATGTACTCAATATCTACTTCGGAGGGTTGAACATCCGGAGCCTGAGCGCGAGCACGAACCGCATTTATATTTTCAGCCGCATTTTCTAAATCTCCCTTACCAAGGTATGCTTCTGCTCTTACAAGATAGGTTTCCGCAAGTCGCATTTCATAGTCGTCATGATAGGTGGTATTAGCATCTGGCCCTCTTGAGATAATGGATCCTAAAACGGTCTGGTCTTCCAGCCATAGCTCTTTGGGATGGTCTCCCATACTTGTTACCTTTGCAATTAAAGGAAAAAGAACCCGGTTAGGATTACTGATTCTAAGCTCGAGATTATCTGCATAAATCCATTTTCCGTCATATTCAGAAGCGGGATTATTTACTTTGAAATCGCGAATGATGTTGTGGTCCGCATTCCTGATATCCTCTTCAAAACCACTTTCATTCCAGATTTGAGTAAGAAAATAATCACTTGGATTTAAATGTCCGTTTCCTCTTCCTCCATAATAAGTATTTACTTCAGGGATTAAATCTGCCCTGCTTCCGTCACTGTTAATAACCTGAAGATTATATAATTGTGGAACGGCAAAAGTTTCCCACCTTGTGCCTCCACCCATTCCGCCTGGAGTACCAAATTCAAATTCAATTACCCATAATGCTTCCGTGTTTCCAGCTGAACGGTTTTGATTTCCATTTCTAAAAAGATCCCAATATACATCCCCTCCTGAGGCCCAGGGAATAGCAGGATTAAACTCATCGTCAACGCGTTCACCAAATCTTTCGGTCATTAAAGCAGTATTTGGATCATCAATAGTCACACTTGCAGCGGCAATGGCATTATCCCATTGACCTAAAGAAATATAAGCCTCAGCCAAAGCGTGGTAAGCCGTCAAATTACTTATCCTGTAACTGTCAACTTCGGATATGCCGGATAGATTTTCTGCCGCAAATTTTAAGTCATTTACACTTTGCTCATAGGTCTCATTGCGAGTTGCCCTGACATAATCTCTTTTTGGCTCTGTAGTTTCTTCTAAAACGATCGGGACTCCTCCGTAGAAATTAGCCAATAACTTGTACATATACCCCCTAAAGAATCTTGCTTCCGCCTGTACCCTTAATTTTTCTTCTTCAGAAAGTTCAGAAGTTTCAGCTTCCGAATAAGCAATAATAACATTCGCATCATAAATAATATTATAAGCTGGTCGCCAATAAGCGCTATAAACTAAACCACTTGTAGGAATTAATTCGTTAGGATAGTTATCTGCGTTTTGAGACCACGTCGTTAAATCTGTGCCCTCAACCTTATTTCTTGGGGACAATCCCCAATCGTTCGTATCGGTATAAAACCCTCCCCTAAAGCCTGAATAAAGATTATTAATTGCAGCCTCAAAATCTGAGGAAGTAATAAAAGAGTTATCCGGAGTATATAAACTAAGGGGTTCCTCTTCTAAAAATCCATCATCATCACATGAATAAAAGAATATAACACATATGATAAGCGCATATCTTTTCAAGTAATTTCGTGACAATACATACTTTAAACTTTTCATAATATTTTTTTTAAAATTCAACATTAAGACCGAAAGTGAAATTCCTTACTACAGGTCTACCATTTCTTGTTATAGCTTCTCCTGTTTCAGGATCCCAACCAGGCCATTTAGTCCAGGTTTTAAGATTTTTCCCATGAAAGTACAACCTAAGGTTACGAATACCGTATTGTTCTAAAAAATTGGAATCAAAATTATAAGCCAAATTTACATCCTGGAGTCGAACAAAACTTCTTGGCATATAACGCTGAGCTCCTAATCCCCCTGAAAATTGCACTCCTAATCTCTGATATCTGGCGTCCGGGTTTTCGGGTGTCCAAACATCCAGGTTTCGGGGGAAAGCATCTCTTTCCCAGGCAGTAGAATTGGGATAAATAAATTGATTGACATCTTGCCCTAAATAATAATTATCATTTCCCTGAACGGAATTAATAAAAATTGAAAGTTCCCAATTCTTATAGGAAAATTCATTTCCTAAACTAAATCTAAAATCAGGTTCAGCCTGTCCGATAATTTTTCGATCATCAGGATCAATAACCCCATCACCATTTACATCTTCAATAATATAACTTCCAACATCTGCTGTAGCCGGAATCTCATCCCCGAATTGGTAAAGTTCACCTGTTGTATAATAGTCGAATATAGTTCCCAGAGATTCTCCTATGAATAAACCTTCCGAAACTAAATCATCTTCCACCCCATCACCATCATTATCAAATCCAAGCAGCTCTTTCAGTTCATTCCTACTTCGGGAAAAATAGAACTGGGATGACCAATTAAAGTTTTCCCCTCTGATATTATCAGTGGAAATTGAAATTTCAAGTCCCGAATTATGTAATTTTCCCAAATTATCGGGGAACTTGGTAAAGCGCGAGATTGCAGGAACATCCACATTATAGAGTAAATCCTTAGTATTGTTATTGTAATATTCTATAGAACCACTTAATCTATGCCTAAACAAAGCGTAATCCAGCCCCAGGTTAAAACCGGTGGTCGTTTCCCATTTCAAATTAGGACTTGCGAGCCCAGAAATACTCTTTATATATAACGGAGTACCATCTGCATCAACATATCCATAGGCATCTCCTACTGTGGCTAAGGTTTGATACCTGCCAATTGTACGGTTCCCATTAGATCCATAGGAGGCTCTTAATTTTAATTGATTAAATTTTTGAAGCAAATTGTCCTTCAGAAATGACTCCTTGGACGCATCCCAGGCTACAGCAAGTGAAGGAAAAACTCCATATTTATTTTCTTCGCTAAAACCTGAAAACCCATCTCTACGAACTGTACCTGTTATAAAGTATCTTTCGTCATAACTATAGTGTAAACGGCCCATTTGGTAGAGCGAAGACTCCATCCAGGCATCAGATTCAGCTCTCTGTAATTCCGCATTTCCTGCTTGAAGATTATTATAACCCAATACCGGCGAGTTAAATTCGGCAGCACCTGCTGTTGTACGGGTAAATTCACGCTTTTCCCTACCATAACCAAGCATGATATTTACTTCATGAATATCATTAAAAGCTCTTTTATAAGTTAAAATATTGTCGTTAATCCAATCAGTTCTTCTTCCTTCTGTTTTATCTCCACTTCCAGTAAAGCTTCTCCCGTATATCTGAAAATTGTATGTATGGTTTGTGTAATAGTTGGCACTAAAATTAGTTCTAAAAGACAATCCTTCTATAAAAGGGAGCTCAACATTTGCATATATATTTCCAAATAAGTTAAGTCTTTTATCGAAGTTATCTCTGTCCAATACGTATAAAGGATTGATGGTGGTACTGTTTGGAGATTGGACAAGAGACCCATCTTCATTATAAGCTGGAGCATATGGACTCTGATTCCAGATTGCATCGATACCCGCATTTGCTCCTGAATAATCACTGGATGTAAAAAATGTCTGTACACCAACATCCAACCAGTCTGTGATTGAATTGTCCAGATTTATCCTAGCATTCCATCTATCATAATTTTCATTTACTAGAAAACCCTGTTGATCTACAAGACCAAGGGACACAAAATACCCACTACTTTCTCCTCGCTGAGTCATTGATAAATTATGAGTTTGTGTGTACATTCTATCGTTTGTAAGAATATTATACCAATCTGTAGGGTTATTATTTTCAAAAGCTTCTCTTTGCTCCGGAGTAGAAAATATAGTAGTGATATCGAAGTCTGGATTTGGCTCTAAATATCCTGATTCCTCTGTTCTGCTATCAAAAAAATATCCAGCTTTTACACGCTCGATGAATTCTTCCGGACTTTCCGTTTGAAAACTTTTCGTTGGCTCCTGGAAAGAATAAGATGAAGAATAATTAATTGTTGGTTTCTCATTTACCCTACCTGTCTTTGTAGTAATAATAATCACCCCATTAGCCGCTTGGGAACCGTAAATAGCGGTCGAACTTGCATCTTTTAATACATCAATAGATTGAATGTCGTTGGGATTTATATCATTTATTCTACCTCTAAATATAACTCCATCTAATACAAGCAATGGAGATTGTTCTCCAGATATTGACGTTCTTTCCCTAATTCTGATGGAAGGAGTTCCTCCAGCGGAATTTACTTGCCCTACATTTAATCCTGGAGCTGCACCCTGAAGCGCATCTGTAAGGGAGATCGTTGCCCGTTGCTGAACGGTTTCCTGGTCAACTTGTGAAACTGCCCCGGTCAGATCACTTTTTTCCATGGTACCGTAACCCACCACTACAACCTCACTCAATTCAGAGGCGGAAGGCTCCAAAGCAATTTTCAATTCCTTTTGCTCTCTAATCCGAACTTCTCTTGTAGTAAAGCTAAGATAGCTAATCTGAAGCACGGCACCTTCGGAAACCTCAATACCAAACTTCCCGTCAAAATCGGTCATAACACCATTAGATGTACCTTTTTCTAAAATATTAACACCTGGTAAGGGAAGTCCATCTTCAGCAGATACAACAGTTCCTGTTATACTTATAGATTCCTGGCCGTACATGGGCAGAAATAAAAGTATGCCCAACAATACCAGGTAGAATTTTCTCGTTTTTGTTTTCATAATTTTAGTTTTGCGAATAATTGATTCTCCAAACACTGGAAGTATATCAGTGTGATCTTGAATGTTACTTTTAGTTGGCATACATAAAAATTTACATTAGTTTTATTATTTAGTTATTTCATACACTACCTAGAATGAGAAAACTTGTGATGTGAATACCTAATCTAGTTTTCCAGTACTTTTGTCATTTATTACAGTTAGAATATTTACAGGTTGTGTCTCTAGCCAATCTGGCTTAGGAAATTCTCTAATTGAAGAATATCTAACATAGGTTTCAAAAATGTCTCCATTACCCGTTACTCTGGGGTCATTAGTTTGCATGAGATATCCTCCTAAAGCCTTTCTCTTCTTCATTAATATTTCCGTGAAATTTGGATCATTAGCTAAATTCACCAAACAATAAGGATCATTTGCAATGTCGAAAAGTTCTTCCGAGGGTCTCTTATTTACTGCTAATTCAAAGAAAGGGCCGATGTGGGGATCATTCCGATTATCTAACATAAAGTCAAAAGTTGGGCAAGCGTCAATATCATGATAGCCACCATACTTAGCCCCTAAAGTTCCATTAGCATTATATTTCTGCGGAGCACCGGCAGGCCATCTTTCCGGTTTAAAGTTTCTGACATACAAAAAGTTTTTTGTTCGAATACTTCTCTGCGGATAACCCAAATTTTTCCAACGGGAACTAGAATGTCTCTCTCTTGATGCAAAAACAGCCTCTCTGGAATCCACCTGCTTCTCTCTTTCACCTGTAAGAAGATGTATTAAGCTCCTACCTTCCATCTGATATTTTTTTAAAAGATCCGTGGAACCTTCACCTGTTACTACCTCCAAGAAAGTAGGGGCTATATCTATAAGACTAACGAGATCATCCACCGTTTTCCCTCCTTCTATACCATTCCCCCATCTTATAGCTAAAGGTACATGTATACCATATTCATTTGCATTAGCCTTAGCATAGGGAAAAGACATCCCATTATCTGAAGTAACCACAATAATCGTGTTTTCCAATTCCCCAATTTCTTCCAATTTCTTTATCATTGAGGCAAGCTGCTCGTCGAAATATTCTATTTCAAGAGCATAATCCAACAGGTCACTTCGAACTTCAGGAGTATCTGGAAGAAAAGATGGTACGGTAACTTCATCTGGATTTTTACCCGCTTCTAATCCTGATCCCTTTTCAAATTTCCTATGGGGCTCGTGAGACCCGAACCAGAAATAAAATGGTTCATCTTCTTTTCTCTCCTCCAAAAATTCTACAAAATTCCCCACATAATCAGTAGTACTTACACCTGTAATTGAAGGTTTGAGTTCTTTATTATTATAAGATTCTCCAGCGGGATTTCGCTTTCTCCCACTTACCTCCCAATTTCCCGGAGCCCAACCTTTCCCTGTAAAGCCAACTTTATACCCCATTTTTTCAAGAATATCAGGAAAGACAGTATAGTCTATAGGAAATTCGCTGTCGTGAGTACCCGCTTGTTCTATCTGCCAGTCATTCATTCCTGTTAAAATTGCGGCCCTACTTGGACTACATCCAGGAGAAGCAGAAAAAGCATTTGTAAATAGGACTCCTTCTCTTGCTACTTTATCGAAAGCCGGAGTTTTTATCCAATTTTCCCCATATGCGGAAGCATGGGGATAAGATTGATCATCAGAAATGACAAATAATATATTAGGAGCATCATTAACAACGCCAATTTCCGCATTTGTAGATAAGTTCTTGGCATTATTATCGCAAGAAATAAATGGAAGAAAAACAATAAAAATGCAAACAGACATGCTAAATTTCAAGTTTACTGCTAAGCTTTTGAAAAATTCTTTTCTCATTTTGAAATCTTTAGTTCATTAAGTCGCTATAGTGTTAGTATCCTGCAGCTTATGTTCTTTTTTTCACTTATGGTTAATTTTGATCTCAAAAAGAAATCATTAGTACCAAGGGTTTTCAGAGAGTTTAATAGCCACATCTAAAAAATCAGTTGCGTTAACGCTATTTTAAAATTTTATATTAAATTTTAAAACTCATCTCTAAATCTTAATCGTTTTCGTAAAATTTTAAATAGCTGGATTACATCTCAAATTCATCTTTCCATTTCACAATCCGGTTATTGCACATGGCATCCAACCCCATTTGCACACAGATTG
Organism: Autumnicola tepida; assembly: GCF_031846485.1. NCBI lineage: Bacteria > Pseudomonadati > Bacteroidota > Flavobacteriia > Flavobacteriales > Flavobacteriaceae > Autumnicola > Autumnicola tepida. The sequence goes on along the minus strand of NZ_JAVRHQ010000007.1, from coordinate 88,766 downwards.
CTGCTTTAGCACCAGTAATAATATCTGATTCTGGTTTTTTATTATTTATTATATTATTCTTAAAATCTAAAAGTGCTTGTTTACTTGGATCCTCATGGCCTACTTCTATTGGAATTCCTTTTCCCTCATCCCACTTTATAGTAGCCCCGGAAACACCATCTACATTTCCAATTACTTTTTTATAATCCCCTTCCGGATAAAACCATGCTTTGGTATAATCTAAGATAATTGTACCTCTATCTCCCTGAACTTTGATTTGATAATCATCCTTGGAATTTGTGGTAAGACAGGTAAATTTGGCTTCCACCCCATTAGGATAGCTGTAGATAACGTGAATGTTATCAAAAGTTTCCCTTCCATCCTTCCAGTAATCTATTCCACCCACACCCATAACTTGTTTTGGAGTAGCATCTAAAACCCAATTCACAAAATCTATTTGATGTGAACAAAGTTCAGCCAAAAGTCCACCAGAATATTCTCGATACAACCTCCAGTTTATCAATCTCTCCAATTCTGGATCTCTCACCTTTCTTCTCCAATCTCCATGCCTGTTCCACTGACATTCAAATGCAGTAATATTCCCAACCTTCCCATTTTTTATCAAATCTACCACATGCCGATATAAGCGAGAACTATGATACTGATGCCCGGTTTGAAAGATATTCTTTGAATGTTTATATTTATTCAATAACATTTTAATATCATCATAGCCTTTGGCTAAGGTTTTTTCTCCATAAACATGTTTTCCTGCATTTAAAGCATCCACCTCAATTTCTGCATGTGTACTAAAAGGAGTTGCAACTAATACAGCATCAATATCCTTATTGTTCAATAATTCCTGATAATTTGCATATCCTTTAGCTTTTCCATCGGTTGCAGAAAGACCTCTCTCTAAACGAAAAGGAAGAATATCGCAGCAGGCTACCACATTAAAATTTTCAATTTCATTAATAAAAGGAATTAATCCACTTCCTCTGCTTCCCGTACCAATAACGCCGATATTAACATTATCATTGGCACCCCGAAAGGAGTTAAAGTTACCTAGCATGGAAGTGGAGGTTGCCACCGCCATTGTTGCTAAACTTCCTTTTAGTACAAACTCTCTTCTCTTCATTATTTATCCTTTATAATTTTGGTTCCCATCCTTCTGCATACTCTCTTTTCCAGTAAGACATAGCCTCAGCATTATCCACAATTTTACCTGAGGATGAATCTATTTTAATATATGGTCCTGCATCTTGGGCAATATTTCCTAAATGACACAGCATAGTAGTGATAGCCGCATCATTAATAGGTGAATTCAATTTTTCATCTTTCCTAATAGAATTAAAAAAATTGGCCACATGAGTTGCAGTGAGACTACCTCCTCCTTGAGTATCAATAGTAGCTTCCTGACTTTCCTCCTTTTTTTCCTTTATTAGATTCCCATCAAGATCATAAAGTTTATAGTCATTCCTGCTTAAAGTTATGATGCCCTTGCTACCATAAATAGTTGCTCCTCTTCCAGGTTGTTCCGGCACAATTTTTCCCCGACTATGTCCAGTCCATGTAATATATTTGTCATCTTCAAATCCATAAGTGACTTCTTGATTGTCGGCAAATTCCCAGTCATCTTCATAAGTATATTTACCTCCATAAGAGGAAACATTTTTTGGCAAATCTACTCCCAATGCCCAACGGCAAATGTCAATTTCGTGAGTTCCGTTGTTATGTACTTCCCCGGTACCCCATTTACGAAACCAATGCCAGTTGTAAGGATGAATATTGTCTTTATAAGCTTCTCTGGGTGCCGGACCCTGCCACATTTCCCAATCAAATGTTTTAGGAACTTCAATTATATTTCCCTTACCTATGGAATCCCTGTTGTTAGAGTAGTATGCCTCTCCTTTATATACATCTCCGATAATACCTTCTTGAATTTCTTTTACACCCAATTGTGAGGTACTGGCAGAACGTTGGTGGTTACCCATTTGAACCTTTTTACCATATTGCTTCTGCGCCTGCACCAGTAGCTCATTCTCATAAGGGTTATGACTACATGGTTTTTCTACATAAACATGCTTCCCTGCCTGAAGAGCCGCTATAGCAATTGGAGCATGCCAGTGATCTGGTGTAGCTATAAAAACAGCGTCAACATCTTTATCTTCAAGAACTTTTCTGAAATCTTTTTCATTTTTGGGTATATAACCAATATTCTTTTGACACCATTCATTGTGATACTCCAGAATTTTTCCATCTACATCACAGCTATATAAAATTTTAGCATCTGGATATTCATGAATCCCTTCAATTAGAGCCTTTGCCCTACTCCTTACACCTATGATAGCAACGTTTATATTATCGTTGGAACCTAAAATATTCGCGTACCCCATTTCAGGAAATATTAAATTCCCAAAAGTCACCCCTGCACTTCCAAGAGCTGCTTTCCTAATAAAATTTCTTCTTGTTGTCATTGAAACTATGATTTAAAGTTCTTTAATTTTTATATTTTTAAAAGCCACGCGATTTCCGTGATCTTGCAACAGAATTTGGCCACTATCTAATTCTCCAAACTTTTCCCATTTTTTATACTTACTCTCGGAAACCAGCTGGCGATAATCCTCACTTTTTCTTTCATATTCCAGCACCTTTTCCCCATTCAACCAATGTTCTACATGATTGTCTTTAGAAATAATATGTGCAGTATTCCATTCTCCCACAGGATTGATCGGCTTATCTGAATCAGCTTTAATTAAATCATAAAGAGAGGCCACTGTCCTACTGCCCTCATGGTTACCTTTTTTTGCATCTGGATGGTTCTCATCATCTAAAATTTGATACTCCAGACCAATAGAAGAACCAGAACCTTTGTTAAGGTCGGTATTGACATAGTACTTAATCCCACTATTAGCTCCTTCTGTTATTTTAAAATCCACCTTTAATTCAAAATCATCATAAAGTTCTTTAGTAACAATATCGCCACCTGCAGCAGATTCGGCACCACCACTGGCAAGCACAACAAGTTCTCCATTCTCTATAACCCATCCTTCTTCCGGAAATTCATCTAGACGGGCACCACGCCACCCATCTGTGGTTTCTCCATCCCAAAGCATTTCCCAACCACTACTCTTCTCTTCATCAGTTAGGCCGTTTTTAGTATTTAAAGACTCCAGAGATTTATCTTCTGCAGATTGTTCTCGATTTCCCTTATTACCATTGCCACAACTCAAGAGGAAAGAACAGGAAACCAGAGCTGCTATTTTTGTAATTGAAGTATTCATTTGTAAAAATTTATTAATATTTAAGATTCATGATTAGCAGTTTTTTGAATTAAAACTCACTATAACGTTTTCTATAACCTAGTATTGGGAGCAATATAGATGAATAAAACAGATAAATCAAAAAAAAATTAACAAAAGTGTGTTCGTACACTTTTTTTAACAAAAAACTGGTTATGACAGTTCTATTTGAGGTTTATAATACATAAGGTTTTCCTTGGTTATTATATCAAGAGGTAGAAAAACATTTTTTGATATCTCCTGTTTAGCAACCAGAAATTTGTAGAAATTCTCTAAAGCCATATAGCCTTGATTCTCAGGTCTCTGTCCTATGACATAATCAATTATCCCCGATTCAAGGTATTTAAAATTATTATTAATTAAATCATTCCCAACCAGTTTAATAGATAATTTTTTATTGAAGATAATTTCAGCCACAAAATGAACTTTAGAACTTGGCACGTAAATTCCATCAATATTTTTCCTAGAACAAATCTTCTCTAAGTTAATTTTCCAATCAGAATTCCGTTGATCAACATTAATCTCCTCCAATAGAAGATCTTGATTTGAAGCACTGAGCATGAAATCTTTAAAACCCTCTATTCGTTGTTGTAATGTACGGTTATGGTTCTCATTATTTTTAATAGAAATAATGAAAATTTTCCCTTGCTTCGGAACAGAAGATACTAACAATTTTGCTGCTAAACGCCCACTTTGAAATGAATCCTGACCAATAAAGCTGAGATAATTGTCTCCATGAATTTTCGAATCGATTATAGTAAAAGGGATTTCCTTAGCTTTTAGTTTAAAACAGAATTTTGTAGCTTCAAAATTAATTACAGGTGCTAAAATAACTCCATCTGGCTCTAATTCCAACACCTCGGCGGTCCTTTCTATAAATGACTCTACATTATTTTGATCAAAATAGAAGAAGTTTACCTTTATACCGAATTGCCCCAAATTTTTTACAGCTCTTTTTATTCCTAAGCTAGGAACCTCCCAGTATTCGCCCTCCTCAGAATCGGGGACTAATGCTGCAACTACAAAAGATTTATTTAATGCTAATCCCCTGGCATATACATTTGGTTTATAATCCACTTCTTCCAGAATTGCTAAAATTCTTTCTTTTGTTTTCCTGGAGACTTTTCCTCTTTTGTGAAGTACTCTATCAACAGTTCCTAACGATACATTTGCTCTTTGTGCTATTTCTTTTATTGTCATCCTTCTTATCTATTCCTTAAAAATTGTAAAGTTGAAAGATAAATTCTGCTTTTGGTAATTTTTTGAATTCTTATCTTGATACGAAATTACAACAAAATGATTATTTATAGCGCTCTGATAATTCCATGTTCTAGTCCCCGAAGTTCTGCCAGCCCTCTCAATCTCCCTATGGCTGAATATCCAGGATTGGTTGTTTTTTGAAGATCATCCAGCATTTTATGCCCATGATCTGGTCGCATAGGGATTTTAGCATCTTTTCGACCTTCAGCAAATCTCCTTTTTTGCTCTTCTAATAAAGCTTTTATCACACTGTACATATCTACATCACCATCCAAGTGATCTGCCTCATGGAAATTCCCCCTTACATCTCTTAAAGTGCTTCGCAAATGAATAAAATGAATTCTGTCTGCGAACCTTTTTACCATTTCGGCTAGATTATTATCCTTTCTTACCCCGAAGGATCCGGTACAGAAGGTAAGCCCATTTCTTCGATACGGAACTGCATCGAAAAGTTCCTGAATATCCTTAGACGTACTGACAACTCTCGGTAACGCTAATAATGAAAATGGTGGATCATCAGGATGAATACACATATTAACATTTGCCTCTTGGGCTACAGGAATTATCTGCTGAAGAAAGTAAAATAGATGTTCCTTTAGTTTTTTTTCATTAATATCATTATACCGATCTAAAATTTTATTGAAATCACTTAGACTATAATTCTCCTCGGCGCCCGGTAAACCAGCTATAATATTATTAACTAATTTTTCCTTTGAATCTTCTGATATTGAAGTTAAATATTCTTCAGCTTCTTTAATCTCTTTTTCTGAATATCGCTTTTCAGCTCCAGGTCTTTTTAATAAAAATAATTCAAAAGCCGCAAAAGCTATTTTTTCAAAACGCAATCCCGTAGAACCATCTCTCATTTCATAGTCAAGATCAGTTCTTGTCCAGTCCAGGACAGGCATAAAATTATAGCAAATGGTATCTATACCACATTCACCAAGATTTTTTATTGTTTCGCAGTAATTCTGAATATATATTTTATAATTACCGCTGCGAGTTTTTATATCCTCATGAATGGGAACACTTTCCACCACAGACCAACTAAGGCCACTACCATCAATTTGGTTCTTCCTTTTTAGAATTTCTTCTTTTGTCCAAACCTCTCCATTTGGAATATGATGTAACGCTGTCACCACACCGGTTGCTCCTGCCTGTTTAACATCAGCCAGCGAAACATTATCTTTTGGCCCATACCATCGCCATGTTTGCTCTAATCCTAATTTCATTTTTATTTTTTTTTAAACTCCACTAAATGCACTAAACCCTCCATCGATTGGAACCACTATACCTGTTATAAATTCTGAACCGTCTTCACATAACCACCGTGTGGTAGAGATAAGATCGTCCGGATTTCCAAATTTTCCCAATGGTGTTCTTTTTATTATTGTCTCCCCACGATCTGTTAAACTGCCATCTTCCTTTGTCAACAATCTTCTGTTTTGTTCGGTTAAGAAAAAACCTGGTGCAAGAGCATTCACTCGTATACCAACTTTTGAAAAATATACCGCCAACCATTGTGTGAAATTAGAAATTGCTGCTTTTGCACCACTATATGCGGGTATTTTGGTGAGAGGCTGGAATGAATTCATGGAAGAAATATTGATAATATTCCCATCCTTTGCATCAACCATATCTTCTGCAAAAACTTGAGTAGGCAACAAAGTTCCCATAAAGTTGAGGTCAAAAACAAATTTGATCCCGCTCATATCCAGATTAAAGAAGGTTTTTAGTTCTTCCTTCTGGTTAGATGATGTGTCATAGAACAAATCATCGGTAGTGGCAGCAGGGTGATTCCCCCCTGCTCCATTTATTAATACCTGACAAGCGCCAAATTTTTCATTAACCTTATTTTTAGCCAAAATCAGTGATTCCTTATCCAGAACATTCACCTTCAAAGCAATGGCCTTCCCTCCTTTTTTATTTATGGAATCAGCTATATCCTGAGCTGCTTCAATATTGAGATCAAGTAAAGCTATTTGATGCCCTTCTTTAGCCAGAGCTTCTGCTAGAGTACTACATAAGATTCCTCCAGCTCCTGTTATTACTATTATTTTCATTTTATTATTCATTTTTTAATTTTTTATTCAAAAATACTTGGCAGCCAAAGGCTGATGGCGGGGATAAAGGTGACCAGCAGCAGCACGATAGCCATGACCAGATAGAGTGGCAACAGCGGTTTCATCACCTTTTGAATGGTGGTTTTGGCCACACCCACTCCTATAAATAATACTGCGCCCACCGGTGGGGTACACAATCCCACACATAAATTCATAACCATAATGATCCCGAAATGCACCGGGTCTACCCCCAGGTTTTCCATTACGGGTAAAAATATCGGGGTAAAAATGAGTACCGCGGGGGTCATATCCATAAAGGTCCCCACAAACAGCAACAGCAGGTTGATAATGAGCAAAATCACGTACTTGTTTTCACTAAGGCCCAGCAGCGCCGCACTCACCGACTGCGGAATATTTTCATAGGACATCACCCAGGACATACTCATAGACGTGGCGATAAGCAGCATCACAATGGCCGTAGTCCCCACTGAACTTAGAAACACTTTATAAAGAATCTTTCTATTGAGTTCCCTGTAAATCAGCGAGAGTACAAAACAGTATAAAACAGCTATCCCCGAAGCTTCCGTAGCGGTAAAGATCCCCGATACAATTCCGCCAATCACCACGATCAACAAAAGTAAACTCGGCAGTGCGCTTAAAAAAGTAGAAGCAATTTTTCCAAAACTGGTGGCATTGCCCGCAGGATATTTCTTCTTCTTGATCCATACCGCCGCTACCAGCATCAGGGCCATCCCCATCAATATCCCCGGCAAATAGCCTGCAAGAAAAAGGGAAGCTATAGATACCCCGCCACTGGCAAGGGAATATACTATAAGCACATTGGAAGGCGGGATCACCAGTCCTGTTGTGGAAGAAGTAACATTAATAGCCGCACCAAATTCTCTGGAATAATTTTCCTTTTCCATGGGCGGTCCTAAAATTCCTCCTATAGCCGAAGCAGCTGCAACAGCGGAACCTGAAATGGCCCCAAAAAGCATCGCTGCAATAACATTTACATATACCAGTCCTCCCGGTAACGAACCAATAAGCGCCTTGGCGAAATTAATAAGCCGGTTGGCAATCCCCCCCTGGTTCATTATTTGACCTGCTAATATAAAAAACGGAATCGCCAGCAAGGAGAAGCTGTCCAAACCTGTGGCCATCCTCTGGGCCACCGTAGTAAAGGCCGCCAGGGAATCTATAGAAGCCAGCATGGTAAAAAGACAGGACAGGCCTATGGACCAGGCCACCGGCACACCTATAGCCAACAGGACCACAAAAGAAAGCACCAATATTAATATTTCTGAAATCATACTAAATACTTTTGGGGATTTAAAATCTCATTGATTTTATAAATAATAATAAGCAAGCCACTAAGCGGAATCACCAAATACACGATGTACAACGGGACTTCCAGTGCTGCGGAACGCTGCCCCAGATCATAACTTACATATACCAGATTGCCACCACCTATAATCAACACCGTGATACAGAAAAAGATGATCAGCAAATTTATTGCGATCTTCAATCGTTTTCGGTTTTGCGGGTTTAATTTCTCTTCCAGTAAATTGATGGATAAATGTGCCTGCTGTCCCGCAGCATAAGCAGCTCCCAATATCCCAATCCAGATCAGCAGGTACCTGGCCAGTTCTTCAGTGACCGAACTTGGGGACTGCATCACATATCTTGAAAATACCTGCCACAATACCGCCAGGACAATAATTGTCATCAAAAAGACCAGAAAGCCTCCTAATATTTTATCTAAACTTTTTTTCATCTATAAAAATTCTACAACCATAAGGTTCATAATTGCCATTTACGGGCCTCCTGTTTTTTTTATTCTACAGCTTGTATGGCCTCAATTATTTGTTTCATCTCAGGGTTTTGGCTGAATTCTTCATACATCGGCTGCACCATCTCCCGGAATTCCTCTTTATCTGGATGAATTATAGTTACACCAGCTTTTTTCATCCCATTTAATGCTTCCTCCTCAGATTGTTGCCATAGTTTCTTCTGATAAACCGAAGATTCTTCAGCTGCTTCCTTTAGCCATTCCTGTTGCTGAACAGTTAGTTTATCCCAGATGATGCTACTTATTAATAATTCATCTGGAACAGCTGTATGTTCGTCCATAGTATAGTAGGAGCATACTTCGAAATGATTATTCAGATAATAGCTTGGCAGGTTATTTTCAGCACCATCCACGATCCCCTGTTGCAGGGCCGTGTACAATTCTCCCCAACTAATTGGGGTAGGAGAACCACCTAAATGTTTAACTGTGTTTATTGCTGTCTGGCTAGGCATCACCCTTAGTTTTAATCCTTTCAAATCTGAAGGTGACTCTATGGGCTTATCTGCATAAAAATTTCGGGTACCGGAATCATAAAAAATGAGGCCTATAAGATTTTTATCTCTACCACTTTCAAGTAAATTGCGTCCAATTTCACCTTCAAGAACTTTAAAACGATGCTCACTGTTTCTGAAGAGATACGGTAGATTTAATACTTTAAACTCTTCAGCAAAATTTTCCATTGTAGCGGCAGAAACTTTTGTCATTCCCAGGCTACCTATTTGCAGTAACTCTACACATTCCCGCTCTGAACCTAACTGTTGGTTGGGATAAACTTTGATAGTCATTGTGCCACCTGATTTTTCCTCCAACCGCTCTGACATAAAAACCATAGCTTTATGTACAGAATGTGAGGTATCTAAACCATGACCTAACCGAATGACTTTTGTTTCGTCTTCGGAATCACATCCTGAAAACAATACAGGCAAAAAGACTAAAATCAGGAATGTGATTTTATAAAATTTCATATTCTCAACGATTCTACGATTTCTATTGTATTCTTTATTGTCTCCTTTATTCCTTCATAATTAAAGCTGCCATCTTCCTTTTTATGAAAAAGTTTAGAACCGATCCCCACGCAGTGCACCTCGGCATCAAACCATTCTTTTAAGTTTTCTTCCGTGGGGCTTATCCCGCCCGTTGGCATGATGCTCGCCCAGGGAAGCGGGCCTTTTACCGCCTTTACAAAAGCCGGTCCTCCCACCTGGCTTCCCGGAAAGATCTTTACCACTTCCGCGCCAAGTTCTTCTGCATAGGATATTTCCGTCACCGAACCACAACCCGGCATCCAGGATACTTTCCTGCGGTTACAGGTTTTGGCCATTTCCGCATTCACTATTGGGGAAACTATAAAGTTTGCGCCTAATTGCAGGTATAATGCTGTGGTCCCGGCATCCAAAATAGAACCTACCCCCAGGATCATCCCCTCCAGGTGCTGTGTAACATATTTATTGAGCTCCCCAAAAACCTCATGGGCATAATCGCCCCGGTTGGTGAACTCAAATACCCGTGCTCCGCCATCATAACAGGCTTTGACCACTTTTTTGCAGGTTTTCAGGTCCTTGTGGTAAAACACCGGTACAACTCCGGTTTCTTTTGTAGCCTGGGCTACTGCTATTCTTGAAAATGTTGCCATTTGTTATTATCTTTTAATTCTACCCCCGGTGCTGCCTTCCATTACTTCCAGCACTTCTTCCACACTTACCAGATTGGCATCACCCAAAATAGTGTGTTTTAATCCGCAGGCCGCATTGGCAAAGCTCAGGGCTTTTTGATCGTCAAAATTTTGCAATCCATAAATAAGGCCAGCCGCATAAGCATCACCGGTTCCTATCCGGTCCACCACAGTAGTGATTTCCAGTTCTTCAGTAGTAAGGTATTGTGTTCCGGTCCAGGCCCTGCCGTAAATTTTCTGCCAGGAAGCACTGACACCCGTTCTCACTTTATCAAATACTCTTTCGATATTCGGACATTCTTCCATCAGTCTTTTGGCTGCGGCAATAAAGCCTTCTTTTTCAAAAGAAAAATCGGTACCTAAAATTTCATTGATCTCGTTTACGCCTCCTATAAAAATGGTGGAAAGCCCGGTGAGTTCTTTTAAAACTTCATGGCCATTTTTTCCATATTTCCATAAATTGCTACGATATGCCGGGTCTGCCGTGATGGTCATTCCTTTCTTATTCGCTAACTCCAGGCCCTCTTTTAAGGTTTGATAGGCACCTTCTGAAATGGCCGGGGAAATTCCCGTCCAATGCAGATAATTGCCATTTTCCAGTACGCTTTCCCAGTCTACCTGCTTCGGGGTGATATTTGCAAAAGCGCCATGTAAACGGTTATAGGCAATTTTGCCGGAACGCATCGAAGATCCAACTTCCAAAAAATACAATCCCAGCGGATGCTCCACTTTATTTACCGCGGAAACATCTATTCCAAACTGCCGCATCGCTGCTATGGCCGCATCACCAACCAGATCATTAGACACATTAGTAACCTGCTGCGTTTCTATACCGAAATACGCAAGCGAGGCCGCCACGTTCATTTCTGTGCCCCCAAAAAAGAAATCCATGGTATTGGATTGCTGTAATTTTCGGTTTTCCGAAGGGGACAATCGCATAAGCACTTCCCCGAAAGTAATTACTTTTCCTTTAGCTTTTTCCTGTTGCTGCATTAGAAACTGAAGTATTCTTTAGCATTATGATAGCTGATATCGGCTATGGTCTTTCCTACTAATTCCATGTCATTTGGCAATTCGCCGCTTTCCATTTCTTTTCCGAAAAGGTTGCAAAGCACTCTTCTGAAATATTCATGTCTTGGAAAGGACAAAAAGCTCCTGGAGTCGGTAAGCATCCCAATAAAACAGCTAATTAGGCCCATATTGGACAAGGCATTCATCTGCCTTTCCATCCCGTCCTTCTGGTCTAAAAACCACCATCCGGAACCAAGCTGCACTTTTCCTTTTACACTCCCGTCGTTAAAATTCCCGATCATGGTCGCAAAAATCTCATTATCGGAAGGGTTTAAATTGTAAAGTATAGTTTTGGGAAGCTTGTCTTTTCCGTCTAAGGTATCCAGGAACCCGGAAAGGTTCTCCGCCTGGCTGTAATCTGCGATGGAGTCCCAGCCAGTGTCGGGGCCAAGTTGCCTTAGCATTCTTTTGTTATTGTTGCGAAGGGCACCAAGATGAAATTGTTGCACCCAACCTTTTCCATGATAATTTTCCCCTAAGAATAATAAAATAGCCGTTTTGAATTTTTCAGCTTCCAGATTGGAAATATCTTCTCCTTCTCTCTTCTTTCTGAAAATACCGGCAATTTCTTCTTCGGTATACTTTTCAAAAGAAACATAATTAAGCCCGTGGTCACAAAGTTTGCAGCCATTGGCATCAAAATAGTCAATTCTTTTACGAAGGGCATTCTGAAGATCTTCGTAAGAATCGATCTCCATTTCTGCAACTTTTGCCAGCTTATCCAGATACTCATTAAAGCCTTCCGCATCAATCAGCACCGCTTTATCGGGCCTGAAAGCAGTACTCACCTTAATGCCAATATCTTCTTTGGCAATTTGCTGGTGGTATTGCAGGGTATCGGTAGGATCTTCGGTGGTGCATACCGTCTCCACGTTCATCTTTTTCAGTAGTCCGCGGCAGGAATTCTCCGGCTGCTGCAACTGCCTGTTGACTTCTTCATAAATCCGCTCCCCGGATTCTTCATTTAATAATTCATCTATTCCGAAGTAACGTTTTAACTCTAAATGGGTCCAGTGGTACAGCGGATTACGCAACGTATGCGGCACCGTTTTGGCCCAGGCCATAAACTTCTCCTTATCTGAAGCATCGCCGGTGATATATTTTTCATCCACCCCTAACGTACGCATGGCGCGCCATTTATAATGGTCTCCCGCCAGCCAAACCTGGGTGATATTGTCAAATTTGCGGTCCTCGGCAATCTCTTTGGGAGGCAAATGATTATGATAATCGATTATGGGCTGGTCTGCCGAATAGTTATGATAAAGTTCCTGAGCATACGTGTTCTGCAAAAGGAAATTATCGTGCACGTACACATTTTTATTCATATTAATACTAATATCTTTGATTCTAACAACTTTCTTACTAGATTACTTAATTTGCAGCGATGCTTTTTCTTTTTATAAAAAGTAACAGCAGCCTAATTTTGAAACTTTCTAGATATAATATGAAAATTTACAAATAATCCGCTATGATTCATCGTAAGAAGATAACTTCAGCTAATATATATAAATAAATTCAAAATAATATTTTTTTTTAACATAAATGTGTTCGAACACTTTTTATGAAATAAGAATTCCTATTTTTAAACCTATCCAAGATAAAGCCAATATTGGAGTAAGATTAGAGTTTTTGCAAGTTTGAGGGAGGTGGAGGAAGAGTTCACTTGAATTTAAGGGAGGAAAGACAAATCGCAGAACAAACCTCAAGAAGAATCAGGTTTCTCTAAATAGCCCGCGATTAAAAAGCATTACTTCAAAATAATTTATGACTAGAAGTTCTAGAGTCAAATGGTGGAATAACTCAGTATTTTATTAACTTGGCGACAGATCCAGTTATAACAGTGAAAAAATTTTTTAAATTTTAAGTTTCCTCTTTGGTAGTTTAAAAGCATTAATTCCTGGCATAGTTTAGTATTAGGAAATAAAAGAATTGAAAGAAATTCATACTTATTGCTGGAGATTAATCATGTATAAATTCCGTCAAAGCCCCATATCTACCATAACTAGCGCAGGATCCTATGCTGTTTTTATAGTGTACGGGAAGTTAAGCGTAAAGTAAAAACAGCATAGGGCGCGCAACCTAATTTTTCATTTTTCCAGTAAATATTTGCCTGTTTTAAAGGCTTCCCAACTCATTTACTGGAAATCTCACAAAATTCTACCAATCAATTTAAAAAAAATCTCACAATTCTATTTGAAGTTTTGCCGCAAATTCTAACGGTTTTACTGGGGGTTTGAGGCCATTTGCCGCAAATTGAAGGTATTTTGCAACAAGGCCATTTGTCATGACAAATCCTACTTTTTGTCTTCCAGCCACTGGCAATAATTCTCTTTGATTTCAGGATATGCTGCAAAATAATATTGGTGCAGCTGATGTTCTGTTTCCATAACTATTCGGTACACTTCAAAATTTTCTTCCTGTTTTGCCTTGGCGGAATAACTAAAGTATCCTATCAGTCCTAAGCTAAGGATTCCAAATACTCCGAAAAGGATAAGCAAATAATTGGGTATAAGCCTGGCATGCTTTAGTTTTTCATCAATCCCCCTTAAAATTTCATCCCTTTCCTGGCTTTGCGATTCCTGCTTTTGTAGAAATACGTTCAGGTTCTTTTCCAGTGCTTCAGTGCTGATGGGAATGCTCAGCTCCGGTAGTTGCCTGGAAAGCAGTTGAAGCTTAAGAATAGCGGTTTTAAAATCAGCCATCTCATCAGCCATCAGTTCCATGATCTCATCTAGTTTTTTCATCGCTCAAAATTTAATATCCCATACCTATTCCGGTATCCCTTACTATTTTTATAGCTCCTGTTAGAAGTTCTTTGGCTATTTTGGTTGCCAGGTTATTACTTAGCTGCACAGCCTTATTTAATACCAAGACATTTTTTGGAACTTCCTTCAGTCTTGTAAAGCTTCTGTTTTGTGAGATCTGGGGAATTAACCTATTCCCGCTCATTGACCGGTCGACTTCACTGGCTTTAAGGTTGGACCCTTTATATGCTACACGAAAGCCCTGCAGTTGATTAGACTTATTAATTGTAGGAATCACTTCCACCTTATGAGCTTTCATTTTGCTTATATACTCATCCAGGGACTTTGGCCTTGTTTGAAGAACCCGGTCATGTATCGTTTTGATTTCCTGTCGAATTTCTTTTAACTCCTGTAGTTTTTCATACTGTACTTCCCGGACCCTGGTAAGGCCTAATTCTTTGGCGACATGATCTGCAGCCAGCTGGCTTCTTTTCCCTATAAAATTGTCTTTATAGACTTCTCCGCTAAGACTGATCCTATTGGCATAGATATGCACGTGGGTATGCGCTTTATCCCGATGCACAAAGCCAATAGCCTGATGGTTTTGCAGGTGCATCTCCTTTAAAAACTTTTTAGCGAGTTCTCCCAGTTCTTCGGGGCTTAAACTTTTTCCATCTTCAATGGTAGGACTGACCACAAAACTAAGGGTGTTATTGATGCAGCGCTCATTTTGGGACTGGATGATCTGGAACTCTTCTGTGATCTCCGTGGGAGTATCTCCCGCCAAATGATCTTTCAGCACCACTTCCGCTTCTTTTTCCTGGTTCCAGCCATAGGAGATAGATGCCTTTGTACTGGAGATAGCATGTCCTTTCCCGATCATTTTTTAAAGTTTTTTAGATGCGTCCTGATCTCTTGCGCAAGCTTATTCACAGTTGCAGCTAACTTGGGATCCCTTTTTTTAAACATATTGCTGATGCGCGCAAAGTTGTTCTTGTATTGTACCAGCATCTGGTAAGATTCCAGTTGTTCCGCAGTAATGCGTTCTACAATATTCCGTTCAAAAGCAGTGGAGCGAAGATATTCGGAAAGGGAAATTCCTGCCCTGGCCGCTCTTCTTTGGAGCAGTTTCTTCTCGTAAATCGAGCAGCGGATCTGGATGTATTCCCTTTTCATTTTTTCTTTTAAAATCTTTGCGACCTCCGGGAGTAAAGCAAGATTGTCATGACAATGACACATCTTGCTTTACTGCTCCAAATGGAAATCCCCCTTGTGGAATTTTACCGGTACAAATCCTCCTCATTCCACTTTGATTTTTCTTTGTACGGAAATCAGTTTTTCGTTTAGGTCTTTATATGTTTTATAAGAATTACTATGATCAGTAACATTTTCAGAAAGGTTTAAAATTGCTGTAGTAGCTTTATCTCCTGCAGGATCATTATCCAGGAAAAGCAATACTTCCTGATATTCCGGAATTATATTTTTGATGTCTTTGAGAAAGGAAAGGGAATTGAACACAATAGCATCCGAGGTATTTACCAAATCCTCATCCATAACTGCCAGGGACAGAAAATCAAAGATTCCTTCTGTTACCACCAGTCGATCTGAAGAATGGTCGATAAAACTGAATGATTTCGGGGAAGAGGAATTCTTATAATATTTATTCCGAAGTTCCCATCCTCCAAGAATGTTTTCCAATCCTACGGCAAAATATTCCCTGTTGTTCAACCGGTACCAAATTTGTTTACAGTACCTCCGGGCAACTTTAAGAGGAATGTTCCTGGAGCGTAAATAGCTTTTTAAAGCCAGATGCTTTAAATTCCCTACAGCTATTAACTCAATTTTGTTCTTAGATCCAAACTGTTGTTTAGGTACACTAAAACGAGAAATAAAAGTATCAGCTTGTAAATAATCTAATGCTTCCTTTACAGAACAGCAGTTCATTGCCATGATCAGGTCTATGGTGGAACCTCCTTTTCCTATTCCGAAATCATACCATAAATTCTTAACTAAAGAGACGCTAAAAGAGGCTTGCGTTTCTGACCGAAGGGGACTCAGAAACCAAGCTTCTTTTTCCGTTGTTCTGCTGGGAAAGTGCCCTAATTTTGCCAGCGTTTTTACGATGCAAACATTACGGGCGCTTTCACAGCTTATTGCTATTGTATTTCCTGTTCTCATTTTACAAGTATGTATCATTAAATGCAACTAAATCCCTGATTCCTGCTCATCGTTTGATTTTGATGACAAAATGATGACAAAACGATGACGCTGTAAACTCCTGAAAATACTAGGCTTATTTAACACCTGTCATCATTCATCAAAAAATAAAGAAATAGTAAAAGGTAAATTCCCTTTGTGTATGTCCCAGGTTTCCGATGAGGGAAACCAACAAATTGCAAAACCTTTTACTCACTAGCTTTACCACGATCATCAACCCGTCATCATCTCATCATTTTAGATCTTCGCTGAAGTGCTCCAATAAGAATGATTTGTGAACCGTATAATAACGGCCCTTGGCCTCAGTCATTCCTAACCCGCCTTCCTGCCAAATGATCATCTTCTGGTATTTCAGTGAATTATCCTGGTTATTAAGCTTCCATTCCTTTTTCAGAATCTGCCGCAATTGGGTCAGGTCTGTTTTAATACGGGTACGGTTTAAAACCTGCAGAGCATCCAAAGGGCAGACATCCACTTCCTCCAGCTCAAAAGTATCCATCACATTCAGGATTACACTGGCCAGTTCTTTTTCCACACGGTTGCGGTTGTTCTGCATCAGGTTTTTCAAAGCACCTGTGCTTATCTGTTCCGGGGTAAACCACATCCGCGTCTTTAGAGAAGTAGATAATTGCCGATGCTCCAGGTAATATAGAAATGCAGGGATCTCTGCTTTAAGGTTTTTTAAAAATTGTGTTTCTTCCTTTTTTAAAGTAGGGACCTTTAATACCCAGAAGCGGGTTTCTTCGCTGTCGATCTTAATAAAATTTTCCTCGTTGTTACTGCAAAGGATAAACTTTCCGAAAAATTCCACCTCGCGCTTATCCTTACCTTTGGCTTCGAGTTTATTAAAATCGGTGGTGCTTAGGTATTTGATCCGTTCGGTAAGCTCTTCCTTATTGAATAATACTTCATCAATACAAATAAGAAGTTTGTTAGCCCAATCGGCATTAAACTGGCTGCTGAAGTTATCATTGGTAAGGTAAGTCAAGTTATTATCAAAAATGGCTTTTAACCATTTAAGGAAAGTGGTCTTACCCGTAACCCTTTCTTTAGAGACCAAACACAGAATGGGTAACATCTGGAGTGGTTTTAAATATAATAGTTGCAAATAATCAATTCCCAATTCGAACTGGCTTCCGAAAATATGCTTCATAAAGCGCAGGGAAATCTCGATTTTACCTTCCTGGGGGGTAAATGGTAAGGGAGAATAGGTATTATAAAATCCGTGGCATTCCTGTTTAAAGTCCTTATGATTAGGAAGGCAGGTAAAGCCATCATATTTTTTAATGGTACCTATAAAAGCTTTACCATGATCATTGCGTAACGTCTCGATATTCCATGGAACCAGGGTTTCATTAAAACTCCCGGTAAGGGTGGGCAGCTGTACGATTTTATAATATCAGGTACCCACCCGGATATAGGATAACTTTTTCATCTTCAAAATGTTTAGGATTAGTAAATGGTAAGCCCTACTTCCGGTTCTTTAGCAGCTTTTGGTTGAACTGCTGTTCCAGGAATGCATCAGATAGGTCCGGTTCCCCCAGGAGCCAGGCATCTATCTTATCCTTATCAAAAAACTTCTGACGGATATTTGGATTGTTGCCGGTGGGGATAAGCTTTAAATGAGTTAGCTTATAGATCTTGCTTTTGGAAAGACCGGTGTATTGTGCCAGATCTTCCACGTTCATTACTTTTTTAGTGTGGGAGAGTAAGTGTTTAATGTCTTCCAGTAAACCCACCACTTCTTTTTGCTCATTCATAACCATTAGGATTAGGATTAAAATTAGAGAATGAGTAAAAGGCCTTTTACATTTTGTACAGGACAAACTTAGGAAAGCACATACCTATAAAACAATAGCATAATTGAAATAAGAAGGAAATTATGCTATAATTATTCTTTGCCGAGCAGCTGCCGGATGAATTTTCGCTGATTGCGTGAATTAATTTTTTCCTGGTCATTTTTCCAGGTGGAAAAACTGGTCTTTAAGGTGTTTTCTTTTAGGGGCTCGTTGTTCATTAAAAAGGAATTCATCAGCAAATTGAAAAAGTTGCGTTTGCGTTCCGCGGTAAGATACTGGATCCCTCCAACCACCAGTTCATCGAATAGAACGAAAAGGATACGATGATTGGCGGAATCACCGCTTTTGTTGCCTATGGTGAAGTTGATCTTTTTCCTGACGCGCAATCCTTTTATGAGCCGGATAAATTGTTTTTTCGACTCCTTATCAAGATGGAGTAATTCAAACCTTACCTGTAATTTCTTAAGAGAAACCATCTGGAAATCATGGCGCCCGGTTTCCAAATGTTTTTCCGATTCATAGAAGATGGCTACCCAAATAAGGATCAAAAGCATTATGCTAAAGAGGATCAGGAAAATAACGTAGTTATCGATAATAGAACGGACGCCGAAGAAAAGGCTGAAACTTAAAATAAAAACAACGAAAGTAGAAAGGAGGAATAGAATAAGATTGGTGGAACTGCGCTGCACTTTCTCCTCCAGGAAATAATTTATTCCTGACCGCCATCTGGCCAGAACCTTTCCGGCATTAAGAATAAACTTTTCCATGGCAACAGGTTCAACCTATTAAATATAGCTAAAAGAAAATAATTGCCAGTTCACCTAATGTCAAGAGAAAGCACCAATAACTTTATTTTCCCTCCTTTTTGCAAAACCTTAACAATTGATTTAAAACTATCTTAAAAATTCATATCTTCGGGTTGGTTAAACTTCTCCCTACAGAATCTGAGCCACTTCAAGGATGATCCAATAGCTTACGGAAAACCGTAACAAGCAGTGAGTCATGACTTTTAAATTTGAACCCAAATCAACTACTAAATCATGTTTAAAAAACCTTTTCCTTTGAAGGTCGTATTAGAAGAACTGAATACGGCCTCACTATTATTATTTCCACATTTTTAAATGTTATTTTCCAGTCGTTTACAGCTACAGGTAAAGAAGCTGGAGCTATAATTTATTTATTCTTATTAGTCCCGATATTATGGCTAACCTGGGCACAAGGAGCCAAGAGGTGTCACGATTTAGGAAATAGTGGCTGGTATCAAATTATTCCCTTTTATGGCTTGTGGATGTTATTTCAAGATGGTGAAAGAAGAGTCAATAACTATGGCGAAAATCCTAAGGGAATAAGCAATATTTCAAATCAGCACGCCACAGCAAATGCTAATTCCTCTGCCTATTCCGCTGGGAAAAATAATAATTCTTTGGGAGGGTACAGTGGCGGATATAGTGGCGGTCACAATAATCCTTCAGGTAACTATAGCAATTCTCCAGATTACCACAGTAACTCAAGAACCACTAACTCTCAAGAAAATTCTGAATACAAAAGCGGAGATCTTTATAATTAAACTAATATGCATAATATCGAAAATTTAAAAATCAGCAGTACAAATCCTTGTCTAATTGTCTACCTAGTTGATCAAAGCTATTCAATGAATGAAAAATTTGGTAACGCACCTCACAATAAAGCATATGAAGTTGCAGATGCCATAAATGATATCATATATGAAGTGGGTCTAAGATGTATAGGCAGTAATGGTGACATCAAAAACCGATTTGAAATTGCAATAATTGGATATGGAAAAGAAGCCAATACTGTAGAATCTGGATGGGAAGGCTCATTATCTGGTAAATGGGTAGTTTCAATAAAAAATATTTTTGAATATCCCTTAGGAGAAAAAGATGGAAAGCCCATCTGGATCAAACCTTACTCAAACAGCAATACTCCCATGACCAAAGCATTTGAAAATGCAACCAGACTTTGTGCAGATTGGATTAACTGGGGGAATCATGCGGATTGTCATCCTCCAATAGTTATAAATATCTCCGACGGTGAAGCAACAGATGCCGGAAGTAGATTTACCCCGCTCAAGGACCAAATCAATCAATTAAAAAGTCTCAGTACAAACTTTGGAAATCTGAACTTGTTGAATATTCATATTTCCTCATCTCCAGAGGATAAAATATTATTTCCTGACAATGGACTTGCAACAAAAAATTAGACGATTAGTTGAGTGATTATGCTGCTAGCTTTTGGTTATACATATCTATTTCAAATTCTTTAATGGTTCTGTTTCCTAAATAAGAATGTCTTCTTCTGGTATTGTACCAGGTTTCTATCCATTGAAAGATAGATAACTCTGCTTGAGATCTAAGCTTGTATTTATGCCAATACACCCATTCTACTTTCAGGGATTTAAAAAAAGACTCCGCTACAGCATTGTCCCAGCAATTTCCTTTTCGGCTCATAGATTGTCTTACTAGGCCTTTATATTTTTTAAGGAGTTTAGTAAATCTATGACTGGCGTATTGAATACCCCGGTCTGAATGTAGTATTAAAGGTTGGTTGAGTGTTGTGCTTTTAACAGCCATCTGCCAGGCTTTTACAATAGTATCCTCAGTGGTTAGGTTATCACTTAAAGCCCATCCCACAACTTTTCTATTAAATAAATCAATAATTACCGTTAGATAACTCCAACCTTGTTTGGTTTGGATATAAGTGATGTCGCTTACCCATACTTGATTAGTCCTGGCTACTTTAAAGCACTGATTCAACAAGTTTGGAGCTGTAGGGTATTTATGGTTACTATCGGTAGTTGCCTTAAACTTGCGTTTCCTCTTAGCATATAAATAATTTGCCTTCATTATACGTGCCACCCGTGGCTTGGAAATCTTAAAGCCAATGGCTTCCAGTTCAGCTTTTATTCTTGGAGATCCATAACTATGGAAACTATCTTCAAATATGTCCCTGATAAGTGAGGAGAGCTGCTGGTTTTCTTGCCAAAGTTTACTGGGGCCAGATTTCAACCAATGGTAATAACCACTTTTACTTACCTCTAACACGTTGCACATCTTCTCAACAGGAAACTTCATAAGGTGCTGTTTTATGAACCTGTATTTTTCTTGTCGCTCGCGGAGAAGATGCCAATCGCCTTTTTTAAGATATCACGCTCTAACTCGGCTTCTTTTAGCTGTTTCTTTAAACGGGCTATCTCCTTTTGCTCATCGGTCATCTTGGGATTACCACGTCCGGGAAAACTGTTCTTGCCGTAATTCTTTTGCTCTTTACGCCAGCGGTAAAGAACAGCAGGAAGAATATTCAGATCTTCACAAACCTGAGCTACATTGCCTTTGGCATAGCTTAATTCTACCGCTTTTTGCTTAAACTCTAAAGTGTAATGTTTGGGTTTACTTCTCATAATTGCTAAATTAATAACTAGCAAAAAGATTCACTCAACTTGGTGTCCAGTCTAATGTAGTAATTCCAATCTGAATGAAATTAATAAATATTCCTATTCAGACAGAGTTTATTTTACACCCTCCCATTTTTGTTATTGAAAAAACAGATAATATTTTTTATAAGGTTTATGTTGATGGCAATATTGGATATATGTCTAGCGCCTATTTAAAAAAACAATTATCTAATGATAAATATACAGGAAACTATTTGTACCAAACTTCTTTAAAATATTCATCCGGACCTCCTTTGAGGACAGCCCCTTCTCTTGATGCTATTAAAATAAAAAAGTGCCCAGTTAATAAACCCATTTTTGTTATTGAAAAAACAGATGGTATTTTTTATAAAGTCTATGTGGAGGGTACAGTAGGGTACATGTCAAGTTCTTATTTAAAAAGGCAATAACTTATTTAAAGATTAATCATTCGAAAACATTCAAAAATTTGCATCGAATTTGTTATACATATGTTGTACCCGAGTAGAAACAAAAAAGCCCTACATCTCTGTAAGGCTTGATTTTACTGGTGGTCCCACCTGGGCTCGAACCAGGGACCCCTTGATTATGAGTCAAGTGCTCTAACCAGCTGAGCTATAGGACCCATTCGAATACTTCTACAGTACCCGAATTTTAGGTGTGCAATATTAGTACAATTTTTCAATCTTTGCAAGGACGAAAAAGCAATTTTCTCAAATGTGTTCTCCCTCCCCTTCGTGGAGTGCCGGGGAGGGGATTATTTCCTGGCACAATTCCACTAAAACTCCATTGGAAGATTTTGGATGTAAAAAAGCCACAATTTTATTGTCTGCGCCCCGCTTTGGTGCTTTACTAATGAGTTGAAATCCTTCGGCTTCAAGTCGTTCAATTTCTACTTTTATATTCTCTACCGCGAAAGCCATATGATGTATGCCTTCTCCCCGCTTTGCGATAAATTTTGCCACCGGGCTGTCTTCATTAGTAGCCGCCAGTAATTCGATCTTACTTTCCCCGATTTTAAAGAAAGAGGTGGAGACTCCTTCACTTTCCACTGTTTCGGTTTTGTAATTTTCAGCTCCCAGCAATGCACCGTAAGTTTTATTTGCGGCTTCAAGGTCTTTAACGGCTATGCCTATATGTTCGATTTTCTTCATTTCAATCTCTTGTATATCTTTCGTTTTTTAATGAATCATCTTCAGAAGAATAAAACAGGTACCTGGAAATTTCTAAAAATCAATATTTAGTACAATCATTCTTTTTTCTTTATTCTTACAGCAAAGCCGTCTTTTTTCTTTTTTCTGAAATATTTGCTTTTAACCGGCTTTACCGAATTCACTAAATTAAGAATATTAAAATATAAATATGCTATTTTTGTATCATGGAAGAAACTAACAGACAGAAGAAAATAGGAGGTGTACTGCAGAAAGATCTGGCCGATATCCTTCAGAAGAATTTAAGGGACGCGGGCAGAACGGGAATTCTGATTTCTGTTTCCAAAGTAAAGGTCACTACAGATCTTTCCATAGCAAAAGCTTACCTGAGTATTTTTCCGTCGAAAAATGCCAGCGAGATCTTAAAGGAAATTGAAGCGGTAAAGCCTAAAATTAAGCATGAAATGGCGCAACGCACTAAAAATCAGTTGCGAAAAATGCCAGATCTTAACTTTTATATAGATGATTCCCTGGAGTATATAGAAGGAATAGAAAAATCTATAAAAGGGACTGAAGACCCAATTTCCAATCCCGATTTGCTGGACAGAAGGAAAAAGTCTTGATTTGAAATTTTCACTCTACATCGCCAGGCGGTATCTTTTTACCAAAAGCAGCAATAACGCGATTAATATTATCACAATTATTGCGGCGATTGGAGTGTTTGCAGGGGCTTTTTCACTTTTTATTGTTCTTTCCGGGTTTTCCGGACTCAGGGATTTTAGCCTTTCTTTTACCAATGCCTTCGATCCTGACCTGAAAGTGCTTCCCGCGAGTGGAAAAACGATTCGAATTTCTGAAGAACGGGCCGGTGAAATTGGCCAGATTAAAGGCGTGACCCATTTTTCAAAAGTTATCGAAGAAAGAGTTTTCCTGGATTACCGGTCAAAGAACCATACCGCGTTTATTAAAGGGGTTGATGAAAATTACCCACAGGTAAACAATATTGAAAATGCCATCTATGACGGGGCCTGGCTCAATAAAAATGAACCGCAGGTCGTGGTGGGCGCAGGAATAAGCCGTTTGCTGGGTCTTAGCGTATTTAATTATAATGACCTCCTGAGCATTCTTGTCCCTAAACCGGGGAAAGGCCAGATTACTAACCCAACCGACGCCTTTAACCGTAAGCAGGTGATTGTTAGCGGGATTTACAGTGTAAATGAAGAACTGGACAGTAAATATGTTTTTTCAAACATCAACTTTGCCCAAAATCTGCTGAATTTAGATAAGGATACCTTTACCGCTGTGGAATTAAAACTGGCTCCCGGCGCAGACACAGAGGCAGTATCCAAAGAAATAAAGGCGATTTTTTCTGAAGATATTATAATTAAAAACCGTGCGGAGTTAAACGAGGTGCTTTATAAAATGCTGAATACCGAAAATCTTGCGGTTTACCTGATTTTCACCCTTGTACTTATCATCGCCTTATTTAATGTGGTGGGTTCCATTATCATGGTTATTCTTGATAAGCGGGAAAATGTAAAAACGCTTTTTAGCCTGGGGGCAACCCCAAACCAGATCAAAAACATCTTCTTTTTACAGGGAATGCTTATGTGTTTTATAGGCGGAATAATTGGCCTCGGATGTTCCTTAATTCTTATATACCTGCAACTGCAGTATGACCTGGTAATGATTACTCCTACCCTGCCTTATCCCGTTAGTATTACTGCGGAAAATGTCCTGATTGTAATTTTAACTATTGGAATATTAGGGCTTATAGCATCTTACATAGCGGCAGGCCGAAGCAAAAAGGCGCTGGCGCATTAGGCAAATTCGTAACCGGAAAATTCTTTTTCCACCTCATCAAAAGCAGCAAAAACATCGGCAGCATCATCACTGGTCACCATTTTCATGCGATACTCCTTAAAGTGCGGAATTCCCTTAAAATAATTGGTATAATGGCGGCGGGTTTCAAAAACCCCCAGCTTTTCGCCTTTCCAGTCAATTGCCATTTGTAAATGCCTCCTGGCGGCATCTACTCGTTCCTGTAAAGAAGGTGGGGCAAGATGTTCGCCGGTTTTAAAGTAATGCTTCACTTCCCTGAAGAACCAGGGATAGCCAATACTGGCACGGCCAATCATGGCGCCGTCAAGGCCAAATTTGTCCCGCATTTCCATCGCCCTTTCCGGGGAATCCACATCGCCGTTTCCAAAAACAGGAATATGCATGCGTGGATTGTTTTTAACCTCTGCAATAGGTCTCCAGTCGGCTTCGCCTTTATACATTTGCGCCCTGGTACGGCCGTGAATTGCAATCGCCTGGCAGCCCACATCCTGCAGCCTTTCTGCCACCTCTACTATCTTTATGGAATCATGGTCCCAGCCCAGCCTTGTTTTTACGGTAACGGGTAGTTTGGTATGCTTTACCATGGCTTCGGTAAGGGAAACCATCAGGTCTATATCTTTAAGTATCCCGGCTCCTGCACCTTTTGATACTACTTTTTTAACCGGGCAACCAAAGTTGATATCAATAATATCCGGACCCGATTTTTCAACAATTTCAACAGATTGCAGCATAGATTCCAGGTTAGCACCAAAAATCTGTATTCCCACAGGGCGTTCCTTTTCGTAAATATCCAGCTTCATCACGCTTTTAGCAGCATCACGAATAAGGCCTTCTGAAGAAATAAATTCGGTGTACACCACATCTGCGCCCTGCTCTTTGCAAAGTGCACGAAAAGGCGGGTCGCTCACATCTTCCATTGGCGCTAAAAGCAATGGAAATTCTCCAACATTTATGTCTCCTATTTTTGCCACAATATTTTTGTTTGGGACTGCAAAATTAAGAAAAAGCAAACTAACCCGCTAAAAGGGAGAATAATATCTTTTGGGAAAGCTTTTCAGAAAAAACGAAACTGAAAGAGATGATGAAAAAATTATAAAGCGCTTTCTTCTTCCAGGCGTATACTTTCTTCAGCGTCTATAGCTCGTTTGTTATCCCTTAGTTTAAAATTTCCGAATTTATAGATTAGCCCAAACCTTACTTGCCTGGATTCCGGTTTGGCGAAAAAAGTATAATTCTGATTTAAATAATCTGAAGTTAACGGAATATTCATCGTGTTGAAGATGTCTTCAGCATTTATTGTTACTGTTAGCCGACTGTCAAAAAAGGTTTTTCTCAGTCCTATATCCAATCCATATTGTGGTTCGTCATAAGTATAAGATCCTGCAATAAAATCGGGGTTGTAAGTTGCCGTAAGATCTCCAATAAAGGTACCATCTTTAGATAGGGTAAACTGGTTGAACATCTGTATATAAGTACTAAACACATCGTTATTCACCTCCTGATTTCCGCTTTCGTAAGCAATAAATTCATTTTCCATATAATATAAGGAACTATAAAGATACATATACCACCAGTCTTTAGGATAGCCGTAGTACATCACATCAAGGCTATACTGCTGCTCATAGTTCATATTTGCGTTTACCGACCTCAGTACATGTTCTTCATTATCCTGAAATGGCAGCACCGCAGTGGCATTATCTATCCTGTCCCAATACAGGTCAAAAGACAACTGGTTTTTATAGGTGTAGTTAAAGTTGATTTTGTTTGAAATTGATGGTCTTAGATTAGGATTACCTTCATTAACTATATTCTCATTTAAGAAATACAGGTATGGATTAAGGCTTTGAAACCTTGGCCGTACAATCCGCCGGCTATAATCTACACTGAAGGAATTGTTCTCACTTTGATTGTACATTAAATAAAATGTGGGAAACAATTGAAAATATTCCTGTGTATTTACGGCACCAAGGCTGTTGGAAATTCCTTCAATGTCTGTATACTCACCGCGCAAACCTCCCTTAATACTCCATTTTTCCCAATCTTTGGAGATACTGGCATAAGCAGCATAAATATTTTCATCATAATTAAATTCATCAGAAAGGCCCTGTACAAAGTTGGCTGCTCCTGAATTCGTATCAAAAAAGTCCAAACCGCTATCAGATTTTAATCCTGAATATTTCAAACCGGTTTCAAAACTGGTGCTGCCCCAGGGAGTGCTTAGATCAATCCTTCCCGTATAAATATTGCTATTTTGCCCCGAAATCGTATAAAAAGAATTGTTGTTCAGTAAATTGCCTTGAGGTGAAAGGTAACGGGTCATCAAATCCTGTGTTTGATCGTCATTATAATATATATAATTGACCACAGCCGAAAGTGTGGCGCCTTTTTCACCAATAGAGGTGTTGTAGGTGCTGCTTAGCAGGATATTATCCTGATCGTTTTCCAGCCTGCTATCTGTAGTAAAGAGAGAATCCAGCTGCTGCTGTTGATTGTAAATTTCTGTAAGCCCGTCTATATCGGAATCACTTCTTGGAGTAACCTGGATATTGGCGCTAAAATTTAATGAACTAATATCGCTTAAAGTAAAATCGAGGATAGTATTTAAACTATGTGAAATCCTTCTGGTATTTCTTTCAAAATCGGTGTACCAACGGGAATCAACCGCGCCATCAGGCTCGTAAAATTCTATGCGGCTATCGTCATTTTTATAATCAAACCTGGAATTGAAATTGTAGCTGGCAAACGCATTTAGCCAGTCATTTTTGTAATACTGGCTGGTTCCCACATTGTATTTTGGAACAATAGCTATGGTATTGGAGGCATTTACACTTCCTTTATAGCCAATTGATATATTTTTGCTGGTTTGTATGTTAAGAATAGCGCCACCTTCAGCATCATATCTTGCAGGCGGATTAGTGATTACCTCGATAGATTTTATATTCCCGCCGGAAAAACCTTCAAGCAATTGTTGCAGTTCCTGGCTGGAGAGGTAAACCTTACGGTCATTTATATAAACCGTGGCAGGACGGTTCTTTACCATAAGCTGCCCCTGGCTAACAATAACACCAGGTGTTCTTTTTAAGATATCAAAAGTATTCCCGGTAGAGAGCGTGGAATTTTCTACGTTAAAAGTAATGCGATCTACACTTCTGGTTACTTTAGGCCTCCGGGCCCTTACCGTTACCTCATCAAGATTATCTAAATTTTCTTTCAGCTGAATGGGTTCTAAACGTGTATTTCCATTTACGGTGATTCTTCTGGAAAATTCCTGGTATCCAATAAAACTTACCTTCAGTAAATAATCATTATCCTCCACATCCTGCAAAAGGAACATGCCATCTTCATTAGAAACCGCGCCTTTATATACACTGGTGGAATCTTCAGCATTGAGTAAAATAACATTCGCAAAGGCGACCGGCTCATTATTGCTTAGCAGTTTTCCGCTAAGGTCACTCTGAGAATAGGTGTAATTAAAGCAAAGGAATAGTAGGGTAAAAAGGGGGGCTACATAGGCTTTCAACATATATTGGCTGGCTTCGTGGTTTCTTGAAATTCCAAACAAATATAATATTTCCTAAATAACTGTTAAGATTTTTGTTCCCTCTATTGGGTTTTTCAGTAAAAAATTAATTAAATACCAAAATCTAAGGCATTTAATAGTATGTTGTAAAAATTGCATAGGATCAGAGGAGAAAATTTATCAATCTGCAAAAACAAAAGTCTGCTTTTCAAAATAATTGTGAAGGAAGAACTTATTCTACAATAGCGTCATAAAGCACCTGTTGAATTTTAGTACGGGTATTTAATTTATACAAGCGGGTATTTTCCCTGGTTGGCAGCACGCGGTTGGAAAGAAAAAGGTAAAGCAAATTTTCCTGTGGATCTACCCAGGCGTAAATACCTGTGAAACCGGTATGCCCAAAACTATCCTTACTGACATCTTTGGCGGTATTACTGTCTTCACCTTTATATTCTAAATACGGTTTATCAAATCCTATAGCACGGTGATTGCCGTTTTCAGGAAACTGTGTCCTGGAGAATTCATTTAAAGTAGAGGCTTCAATAAAACGTTCCCCGCCATAAACACCGCGGTTGAGGTACATCTGCATTAGTTTAGCAAGATCGTTGGCATTGGCAAAAAGACCGGCATTGGCAGAAATCCCGCCCATCATTATCGCGCCCTCATCATGTACATTTCCCTGGATTGGCCGGTGCCTGAATAAAAAATCACTCTCGGTAGGCACAATTCTTTCATCCGGAAATTTTTCTGAAGGACGATACGTTAAAGTAGTTGCGCCAAGCTTGTCATAAAAATTCTCATAGATATATTTTCTAAAATCTTTACCTGTAATCTCTTCAACTATAGATGGCAGCAGGTAAAAAGCAAGGCCCGAATATTTATATTTTGCCTCCTCTTCCAGCGGGGATTTTTTAATCGCCTTGAATATCTTCTTTTTATAATTGCGGTGCAGCCACATATCATCGGCCACTTTAACCGGAAACCTGGCTGAAGAATCCTTTTTAAAGGTATTCCATTTATAGCTTCCGTTTTTTCTAAGGGTGTTTTTCCAGTACGGGATCCACGGCTTAAATCTCGCCTGATGAGTTAAAATTTGCCGAAATGGAATATCCGCTTTATTGGAATTTTTAAAATCTGGCAGGTAATCGTCTATTCCCGCCTCAAGGCTGAACTTCCCTTCATCATACAATTTCATTAAAGCAGGCAAAGCTGAAGAAATTTTGGTGACTGAAGCCAGGTCGTACAAATCGGTACGTTCAACTTTTACCGTATCGCTGTAACGATGCAGGCCATAAGCTTTATACAGCACCACTTTCCCATCGCGAGCCACAAAAATCTGCCCTCCGGGAATAGCCTTTGCGTTTATGGCCTGGTTCATTAAAGAATCCACCTGCCCATACAGGATTTTAGAATCCATCCCGGCATCCTCTGGCGTGGAATATTTAAACCTGATGCCGCCTTTTACATCTAGTCCCTCGCCGGCTTTAAATTTTTTTCCAACACTCACAGAAAGTCTTCCATTAGCGTCTATCCCGCCAAAAATAAGCTGCGCGGCCAGGTCTTCTGTAATTTCAGAATCCTGGTAGGTTTCGATGAGTGCCGGAGCCTGCTCGATATTTTTAATTTTATTGAGCGCGTACGGATTCTTAAAAAAGCTGATAACCGTGTTATTTTCTACGGAAAGTTCGCTGATAAAATCCTGTACGGCTTCTGAAAATTTCATCGTATTCCTCGGATATTTACTGTCATCATGAATCCCCAGGATAGTCAAATTGTATTTTTTAAGCGCTTCTTTAATTTCATTTATTTCTGAAGCTTTCGCATCTGCCTTCAATTGAAAATGCTTCACATCGGTATAAAGTCCCAGGGATTTCTGAAATTTGGTTCTCTTTTCAGCACCTATGGAAACTGAAGCTATCTTTAAAGTGTCGAGCTTCTTTAATGGCAGCAAAGAGCTCTCATTTTTCAGCACCGTTAAAGAAGCTTCCACCAGTTTTCTTTGCAGTGTAATTGCTTCAGGCGTATTGAGCTGCTTCAGAATATTCCTGGCTGGGACCGGCTTGTAATTGTTTAAACCAACCCATTGTTTTACAGCGAGAATTTTTCGGCATCTTTTATCAATTTCAGCCTGGCTTATCACTCCCTGCGAAATGGCTTTGCGCACTTCAGCAATCGCTTTAGGCACATCTTCAGTAAATTCCAGGAGGTCATTCCCGGCTAAAACCGCCATCTTATCCACCACGCCAGCTTCGTTGCCTTTGGTTACGCCTTTCATATTCATGGCATCGGTAACAATAAGTCCTTTAAAACCAAGCCGTTCCTTTAAAATTCCTGTAATTATCGCTTTAGATAAGGTTGAAGGCACCCCGGTGGAATCAAGCGCCGGAATATTTAAATGCGCTACCATTACCCCTCCAATTCCTGCTTCTATAAGTTTTTTGAACGGGTACATTTCCAAAGAATCCAGCCGTTCAAAAGGATGGTTTATTTGCGGCAGGGCAAGATGGGAATCGGTATCGGTATCCCCATGGCCGGGAAAATGCTTTGCGGTGGTAAGAATTCCTGCTTCCTGCATGCCCTTCATGTAAGCAATCCCTTTTTCAGCAACATTATTTTTGTCCTCTCCAAAAGAGCGGTAATTGATCACGGGATTATTGGGATTATTATTCACATCTACCACCGGGGCAAAATTCATATGAAGGCCTGTTCTTTTAACCTGCCTTGCTACCTCCTGCCCCATTTTATAAATAAGGGAGTCATCCCGGATGGCGCCCAGGGCCATTTGATAAGGAAAACTAAGCGTGTTGTCCAGGCGCATTCCCAGGCCCCATTCGGCATCAATGGCTCCCAGTAAAGGAACTTCTGCAGCCTGCTGATAATCGTTCATCAACTCTACCTGGGATTTTGGGTCTCCCTGAAAAAAAATAAGACCGCCAATTTTTTGCTCTTTTATAAGTTCCAGGATTTCTTTTTTATGTTTCTCTCCCCTGTTGGAATATGCCGCCACCATAATAAGCTGGGCGATACGCTCCTTGGGAGTTAAAGCCTCCATAACAGAATCTACCCATTTGCTGTTTTGATACTGAAGGAATTCAGGTTGCACCAAAGTAGTATCCTGGGCGTTTAGCTGAAGGTTAAAAAAAACTGCAGCCAAAATGACTACAACTGCTGGTTTAATTTTCATTTCTGAATAAATTGATGATTTTAATAATTCAGGTAATTACAGGAGTGTACTAAAAAATCCATCCGGTCCAAAGCATACTCAATGCTCAGCAGAATTTATTTGCTGAAGGAAACGCAAAAAAGCATTAAAACTTCATTACACAAATAATCATATTACCTTATGGCTATAAAAATATAAATTTGCTGTAAATAAATAATCTTTAATAAAAATTTTATGAAAGTTTTTTGCTGAATTATAATTTTAATCTATTTTTAATTCAGCAAAAAGCTATTTTATTAGCTCCTAATCTAAATACTCATTTTGGTTGAAAAACTATGAAAAATCTGGAATTATTAACTAAAAAAGAACATCTGGTTAATTCCAGTAATGTAGAGCGCAAAAAGCATCTTCAAAAAATAAAAATCCTTCAAAACATTTATTTTCAGGGTCCGCAAACCAATACGGATATCTGCGAAAATTTTAACATAAGCTCCCCTACTTCCATCCGGCTGCTTAACCAGCTTATTGAAGAAGACTGGATTAAAAAAGATGGCCGCGGCAAGTCTGTTGGCGGGCGCAAACCAGAACTCTATGCCCTGCGGGAACAAAAATTCTACATTGTGGGCGTACAACTGGAAAGGTTCAAAATTAAAATGGCCATTTTTGACAACCTCAACAATAAACTAAAGGAATATGAGAAAATCCCTTTTAAAATTGAAGAAGAAAAAAGCATTGTAGACCATCTTTTTGAAACCACCAGCAATCTTATTAAAGAATTAGGAATAGATGCTGAATATTTACTTGGAATTGGCATTAGCATGCCCGGCCTGGTTTCTTCCCGGGAAGGAAAAAATTTCACCTATTTTCTTGATGAAGAACAGACGGAATCTTTGGACCAGGCGCTGAAAAGAAGATTTAATAAGCCGGTTTTCATTTTAAATGATGCGAAAAGTGCCTGTTTAGCCGAATTCAATTTTGGCCTTGCCAGTGATAAGAAGAATGTACTGGTAATCTCAATGGATTGGGGAATTGGCCTTGGGATAATAATAGAAGGAAAAGTACACCAGGGCTCCACCGGTTTTTCCGGGGAATTCGGGCACATCCCGCTTATAGATGATGGCCTTTTGTGCCACTGCGGAAAACGCGGTTGCCTGGAAACAGTAGCCTCTGGCCTGGCATTATCGCGAATGGCAAAAGAAGGCATAAAAGCAGGAGAAAGCTCTATTCTAAACCGCCTATCTGAAAACGAAATTGAAAGGATACAGCCGCAAACCATTATTGATGCTGCCAATAAAGGAGACCAGTTTGCTATTAATATTTTATCTGAAGTTGGTATAAACCTGGGGAAAGGAATTGCCATTTTGATCCAGCTCTTTAACCCCGAACTCATTATCCTGGAAGGAAAGTTTGCTGAAGCGCAGCAGTTTATCACCACGCCTATTCAGCAATCTATCAACACCTACTGTATGGCACAACTAAGGGAAAAAACCACCATCTCCCTTTCAACATTGGGCAATGATTCGGTATTGTTGGGAGCGGTTGCCACAGTGATGGAAAATATTTTTGAAAATCAGATCAAAACAGCCAATTCAGTATAAAAACAAGTACTATAAACCCACCTTAAATTATCTCTAACCAATGGCAAGATTAAACCTTCTTGAGGAAACACGTTTTGAAAAAGTCCCGGTAAGTGTATATCAGGATCAGCATATCGCTTCAAAAAAAGTAGCGCAACGCATTGCTAATCTCATTAAAATAAAACAGGAAAATGGAGAAACCGCGGTATTGGGGCTTGCAACCGGTGCCACTCCTGTAGAAGTTTATGCTGAACTGGTGAGGTTACACCGGGAGGAGGGTTTAAGCTTTAAAAACGTGGTGACTTTCAACCTGGACGAATATTATCCCATGGCGCCTACCTCGAAGCAGAGCTATGTTACTTTTATGTATGAAAATCTTTTTGATCATATAGACATAAAAAAGGAAAATATTCATATTCCCGATGGAACACTTGATAAAGAAGATATTGCTGAATACTGCATTGGCTATGAAAATAGAATAGGGGAACTGGGCGGCCTTGACCTTCAAATCCTGGGGATTGGTAGAACCGGCCACATTGGTTTTAACGAACCGGGTTCTGCCCCAAACTCGGGAACCAGGCTCGTAACTTTAGATGACCTTACCCGGCGTGATGCCTCCAGGGACTTTGGCGGTAAGGAAAATGTTCCTACCAAAGCCATTACCATGGGAATTGGAACAATTTTCAAAGCAAAGGAAATTATCCTGATGGCCTGGAATACCAAAAAAGCTTCTATCATTAAAAAAGCGGTGGAGGGGGAAACTTCAGGAGAAGTTCCGGCCACTTATTTGCAGCTTTCAGAGAATACAGAATTTGTTTTAGACAAAGATGCGGCTTCAGAATTGACCCGTTTCAACACACCCTGGCTGGTGAAGGATTGCCTTTGGGACAGGCACCTTATAAAAAAGGCAGTTATATGGCTATCCCGTAAAGTCAATAAACCTATTTTAAAATTGACTGATGAAGACTACAATAATAATGGCATGGCCCAGCTGGCTACTGAAAAAGGGCCTGCTTATAATATAAATATCCATGTTTTTAACCAGCTGCAACATAGTATTACCGGCTGGCCCGGTGGAAAACCCAACGCTGATGATTCGCAGCGACCTGAGCGTGCAGAACCCGCCAGAAAAAGAGCGGTGATCTTTTCTCCCCATCCCGATGATGATGTGATTTCTATGGGAGGTACCTTTATTAGGTTGGTAGACCAGGGGCATGATGTGCATGTGGCTTATCAAACTTCTGGAAATACAGCGGTTTGGGATACCGATGTGCTGAGATATGTGGAATTTGCCATAGATTTCAACAAAAGTGTTGGAGAAGACACAACAAAGCTGGAAAAAACCTATGAGGACATGCGGACTTTTATCAGGCAGAAACAACCAAACGAGATAGACCTGCCCGAAGTGCGCAACGTAAAAGGTTTTATTCGAAAATCTGAAGCCATTGCCGGAGCCCGCTATGCCGGTCTTCAGGATAAAAATATTCATTTTATGGCACTGCCTTTTTATGAAACCGGTAAGACCGTAAAAAATCCGGTGACTGATGAAGACGTGGAGCTTACAATAGAATTACTTCAGAAAATCAAGCCCCACCAGATTTTTGCAGCTGGCGACTTTGCAGACCCTCACGGCACGCACCTGGTTTGTTTTAAAATTGTAGTGGCGGCAATGGAAAAACTTCGCAAAACAGAAGAATGGGCGCGTGAAACCTGGTTGTGGATGTACAGGGGAGCCTGGCATGAGTTTGAAACCCACGAGATTGAAATGGCAGTACCACTTTCGCCACAAGAGGTGGAAAGGAAGAAAAATGCCATTTTTCAGCATCAGTCCCAAAAAGATCGTCCTGTCTTCCCTGGCGATGATGAGCGGGAATTCTGGATGAGAGCACAGGAAAGGAACAGGGAAACAGCAGCCGACTACCATAAACTCGGGTTGGCAAATTATGAAGCTATGGAAGCTTTTGTGAAGTGGAAATTTCCCTCCCCGGAATTTCAGGAATAAATTTAGCTTTTTTAAGAACAGACTTTAAAAGCCTGGGCATGCCAGGTTAAACGCAGTTAAAATTTATTTAAGCGGACTCATATAATCGCCACGTGGATAGTTAGTAATCTAGTGTCCGAAAATATTCATTGATATAGAATGGTCTTAATTGTGAAGAGACATTGCTGGCAAGTGTCTGTCAATCCAATCTTTCCAGTTTATTCGGTTTTTGTTTAGTAGCAAAAATATCCGCGATTTTTATTAAATTATTCTTTTCGTCAACAGAATAGATGATTTTATAATTTTTAAAAACGAGATATCTATATAATATTTTTCTTTCTTTGAGAAGTACTTCTTTTTGTCCAATAAATGGATCCTTTATTAATCTGTCCGGTTCATTTAATAAACCTTCAACCATTTCTATTGCAACTCTCTCACTTGCATTTTTCTCATAATATTCAAAAATTTCATCGAGTTGTTTTTCTGCAAATTTCGACCAAATTACTTCAAAATTCATTTTTTGTATTTAGATAACAATTCCGAGGTCTTCTTGTATCGATTGTTTTTAAAGTCTGCTTCGGATTTGTCAATTCTTTCGTTCAACTCTTTTCTAGTCATTGGGTTAATTTCTTTTTCAACTACATTCTCTTTCTCTTTTTTAAGTAGCTTTTCAAGTCGGGAAATCGCTTCCTCACTTTGGAGTTCTAAGAAATCCTGAACAAATTCTATTTTTCTTGAT
Organism: Autumnicola tepida; assembly: GCF_031846485.1. Classification (NCBI taxonomy): domain Bacteria; kingdom Pseudomonadati; phylum Bacteroidota; class Flavobacteriia; order Flavobacteriales; family Flavobacteriaceae; genus Autumnicola; species Autumnicola tepida. The sequence continues at coordinate 53,407 of NZ_JAVRHQ010000007.1, read as the reverse complement.
TGTAAATCCATTTGATTCCGCTTTCTATCAAAAATACGAAATCCGAATAAATCTTTTAATTTTCTTCTGAAGTTTCGATCGTTTTTCGCATAGAAAGCTATAGTTCCCAACACTGCTCAAAATGGGTGAAGGAATATTCTAAAATTGATTAAAATAATTTAGTTTTATGGATATTTTTGAAGAAACCAAATGCCAAGAACTATATGAAAAAGATATTTCCCGCCTGTCTGCTGGCTTCCATTTGTCTCCTGCTTTCATGCAGTTCCAATCCCTATTCCAAAACCAACAGGGTTTATAAGAAGCAGACGAAAGCTTACGCCAAAGAACTGCGGATTTCTCCTGAAGAGGAACTTTCGGATACCTCAAAAATTAAGTATGGCCCTAATTGGGTTGGCACCACTAATTTTAACCTGAGAAAACCTAATTATGTGGTAATTCATCATACAGCACAGGATTCCGCAGCACAAACTTTAAAAACATTTACGCTGCCCCGCACGCAGGTAAGCGCCCATTATGTGATAGGACGGGACGGAGAGGTTTATCATATGCTGAATGACTATTACCGTGCCTGGCACGGTGGCGTGGGCTCATGGGGAACCACAAACGACCTGAATTCTGCTTCCATTGGGATTGAGCTTGATAACAATGGTTTTGAAGAATTCCCTGAAGCGCAAATCAACAGCCTCCTGGACGTGCTGGAAATGCTGAAAAGAAAATATAAAATTCCCGCCCAAAATTTTATAGGCCATTCTGATATCGCTCCAACAAGAAAGGTAGATCCAAGCGCCCTTTTTCCATGGAAAAAATTAGCGGAAGAAGGTTACGGGATGTGGTATAATGAAGAAGTGGTGGAAAACCTGAAAATGGAAACAGAATTTTTTGAAACACAAAATCAGCTGCTAATTGCTCAACTGAACCCTCTAAATCAAAAACTGCCATTCCTGGACCGTCTTCTTTTCCCAACAATCATTCCTTCAGATTTTAATTATGTGGACGCGCTGAAGATTATTGGTTACGACACCTCAGATTTGTCTTCAGCCATTCAGGCTTTTGAACTGCATTTTATCCAGGAAGATGTAAATGGAATTCTAAGCGAACATGACCTGAAGGTACTTTATGACCTTTATAAAAAATCACTTTAATATTAGAGTTTACTCCGAAAACTCAAGTTAAAAAGAAAAAGAGTTAAAAAGTTAAAAGTTTTGGATTGTTGCGTTTTCAATATACTTGTGAATATCCGGAAACAGTAATATGATGTTTAAAGCTTTCTCCCATTCAAAATTCTTAGTACAAAGTTCCCGACACGAGAGGCCTCACAGGTTTTTTGAAACCTGTGAGGTCTGGTGCTTGATGCAGGTTCCTGATTTTAAGAATAAATAATGACATTCAAATACTTGTTAATCAGCATTTAAAAAAAATTTGAATTTTTAAGTTGAAGATTAAAACATCTTTTCGAAGTGGACTCAATAGTTTAAATCTTTAAAATATATTTTGTCGGTACAAACCTGCTTGGCAGACAGGCGCAGTCGGAAGGTACTTTGAATATCAATTCAAAAAAAGTTCTCGACTGCGCTCGAACTGACAAGTACTTTATTTTTATTTATTCTGAAGCTTCTGCAGAAGCAGCATCTGTGGTAAAAATATCCTTTTTCCTGAGATAAGTAAGGCCCTCCCCTTCCTGGTTCAGCAAACGTTTGGTCCTTAAATAGCGGTCGTAATTGCCCTGGTCAAAGTTTTGAGCATTTTTATCCATGCTGCTAATATGTACGCGGCCTGAGGAATGGATGAATTCGTTATTTCCAATCCACATGCCCACATGCACCACCCGCTCTGAAGTAGAATCTGTAGCCGGCCTGCCAAAGAAAAGCAGGTCTCCCGGGATAAGTTTTTCAAAATTCCTGGTGGAATCTATCAATTTCCCCGTGTGTACCTGTTGGGAAGCATCACGCGGAATTACCATTCCGTTTAGGAAATAAATGGTTTTGGTGTACCCGCTGCAATCCACTCCTTTGGAGGAAGTACCACCCCATAAATACGGAAGCCCCATAAGTTTTTTGGAAGTAGCGATAAGGTCTTCCCCTTCAGGATTCAAATTATCGACCCATTCTTTATATTCTTTGGCTTCATTTTGCTGAATAAAAGCCGTTCTGCCATCGGGATATTCCACTTTAAAGAAGCCATTTTCAATTCCTGTTAACTCAAAGATATCCCCGGCAACCAAATCTGAAACTACATCTGAAGCAGGATTAGCTTCAGCATAAGAATTTCCAAAGGGCTGAAGGTAAATCAGTTTTTCTGAAGATTTCCAGTCGTTGAATTCTTCTTCGGAATAAATCTGCACTCCGCCGCCATCTACCCAGGCCAGGTAATCATCTGGCGTCTGGATTAGGTACCAGTTTCTTTTTTTCTTATACACATTTACAGGCATTCCCAAGGTTGCCTGCGTCACGAGTTCAGAAGAATGACCGGAATCTCCCCGTAAATTGGCTACGGAAATTTTAATCACTCCTTTGCTATTGGCCAATTCCTCCTCCGGCAGCATTTGAATGCTGTCCTTAAAATTGATGTTTTCAGACTTTAGTTTTTGCTTTAGATTTTCCACAGCTTCAGGAAGATTTGACTCTCCTTTTAAAACATACGCATCCTCATTTTCTTCTGCCTCAATATCAAATAAGGCCACGCGTTTATCTGGTGCATACTCCTGCCGAACCTCAGCAATAAGGTTTTCAGCTTCATTTGGAGCTTCAGTATCTGCAGTGTTTTCGTTATTACAACTGGCCAGCATTAGTAACGTGAAGGCCAGAAATGCTGAATTAAGTATCTTTTTCATCTTCAAAAGTATTTCATGTAAATTTAATCAATTTTGCGCCGGTGCCATTTCTTTCAGGAAAATGTACTTTCCCGTCCCTTAACTTTACTCCTTCGGCTATATCGTTTTTAAGCAGTAAAGCGCCGTCCATATCTACGTAATCCAATAATGGCAATAAATGTGCAATGGCCGAAATTCCTACAGTAGACTCTGTCATACATCCTACCATTACTTTTAATCCAAGGGTTTTCGCTTCAGCAATCATTCTTTTGGCGGGAGTTAAACCGCCGCATTTAGTGAGTTTAATATTAATGCCGTGAAAATAACCTGCACATTTTTTTACATCGGCTTCGGTGATACAGCTTTCATCGGCGATTACCGGCAAAACCGATTCATTATAAACTTTTCTCATCCCCTGCCAGTCTTCTTTCGGCAAAGGCTGTTCCAGGAATTCCACGTTTAGCTCCTTCAGCAAAACGGCATTTTTTATGGTTTCTTCAGCGGTCCAGGCACAGTTTGCATCTACCCGGAACACAGCACTGGTATGCTTCCGCAGCTCCCTTACAATTTGCACATCTTCATCGGTGCCCAGCTTGATCTTGTAAAGCGGCCAGGGAAAATTCTTCATTTTCTGTACCATTTCTTCTATGGAACCAATGCCAATTGTATAATTGGATAACGGCAGATTTTCCAGCTCCAACCCCCATAGTTTATAGAGCGGCAGGTTTTTGCTTTTTCCGTAGAAATCATGCACCGCGATATCTAAACCACTCTGGGCAAAGGAATTTTCTTTAAAATATGGTGCCGTAATTTGCCATATTTCTTCAGGGGATTTATTAATATTTTCAGCAACTACCGGGCAGACTTCTTCTACCAATTGGCCCATTTTATCTACTGAAACTCCATAATAGGAAGTTGCCGCAGCTTCTCCGTAGCCTGTAAAGTCACCATTTGTTAATTCCACAATAAGGGTGGGCTGCACATTACGCGAGCTATGGCTAATCCTAAAGGGATCTTTTAACTGCAGATTATATGTGTGGGTTTTGAGGATCATTTAATAAAATTTATTGCATCAGAATTTCCTTAAAATCGCTTTCATTCCCTAACCGGTCAACAGCTGTAACGGCAATTGCTTTAATAGTTATTTTTTCTGAGTTTTTGCTTTTTATAAAGGCCGGAAGCTCCAAAATATTATCCTTCCTGTTCAAAATCTTATAATTCCAGGTATCCTTGTACCTGTAGTACACCACGTAGCGAAATACATCTTCAGGATTAGCAGGCACCCAGGTGATTTTGAGTTTCTCTCCTACTATTTCAGGAACGACCACAGGTATTTCAGGAGCTTCATCATCAAGCCATGGTGATGCAGGAACCAAAGCTTCCTTTTGATAAGGACCATCTAAAATCGCGGTGGCGACAGAAGGACTTTTAATGAGTGGTCCAATGCTCCAATGCAGCACACCCGGGCTTTCCGGCAACATCCCGCGGGTAATCATGATCTGGTTAATGGTTTCGTCAGGATTATTATCCTCTGTGCTCAAACCAACATTTATGCCCGGCCACAAATGTCTATTTTTGGTATTCTCTTTAGACCACCAACCCAACAGCACCGGGAAACTTTGGGGAAGCTGATTGATCTTCCAGTAAAGCTGTGGCGAATAATAATCTACCCAGCCTTTGTTGAGCCACAAACGGGCATCGGCGTATAATTCGTTGTACTGGTCGTAACCCGCTATAGATTCGGGATATCCCGGCCGCCAGATTCCAAACGGACTTAACCCGAATTTTACCTGAGGTTTTTCTGTTTTGATTTTTTTATAGAGGTTTTCTATAAAAGAATTTACATGCTCCCGCCGCCAATCGGCTCTGGAAAGTTTTCCACCCTGCTTCAGGTAAGTATTCCAGCTCTCACCATCGGGGAAATCTTTGCCATTATTGTAAGAATCGTAAGGATAGAAATAATCATCGAAATGAATTCCATCCAGATCGTAGCGGTTTAAAAGGTCCAATACCACGTTTGTAGTACGGCTTTTTGTTTCTTCTTTGGAAGGATCCATCCACCACATGCCGTTTTCCAGCTTCACCACAAGCTCCGGATTAGTTTTAATTACCGACTTTTCACTAATTTCCTTTCCGGTGGTATGATGGGCCCTGTAAGGGTTTAACCAGGCGTGCAATTCCAGCCCGCGATCGTGCGCCGCTTCTATCCAGAATTGCAGCGGATCGTAGTAAGGCTCCGGAGCTTTGCCCTGTGTTCCGGTTAAAAAATATGACCAGGGTTCTATTTCACTAGCATATAAAGCATCTGCCTGTGGCCTCACCTGCAGGATCACCGCGTTAAAATGATGCGTTTTTAGAAAATCCAGAAGCTGGATTGCTTCCTGTTGCTGTTCTTTTGAGCTAAGTCCGGGACGGCTTGGCCAGTTGATATTGGCTACAGTAGCCACCCAGGCAGCCCTGAATTCCCTGTCGGCCTGCGGAAAATCTCTCTTTTCTTTGTTTACAACAGGAACGGCCTGGATTTCTTCTTTTTCTACTGAAGGGATTTCCTGGGAAGGATTTTCTTCTTCCGAAGGATTTTTATTCTCTTCCTCTACGGCAGGAGACGCTGTTTCTTCTGAAACTGCAGGTTGCGAGGTTTTGCAGCTATGAAAACCTATACAATAAAGGAGTAGTAACAATAAATAATAAATACGTTTTCCAGTCATATAATTTTTAAATGAGAGAACCTTGAGAACGAAAAGTGTGCTAAATTATTTAAAATAAAATCTGGAAAACCCGATATTGAATATCAGGTTTTCCAGACTTCTTATAATCTCCAGATCTATTCTTCAATGTCCCACCACACACGCGTGGTCAATCTCTCATATGGATCGTTATTTGGCATATTCTCATAATTCCTGTCTTCTTCATTATATTCATACATCATGGCCCGAAGCCAGTCATCATCGTTTGGAAAAATGCTTACATTCACATTTTCCGGACGTTGTAAGCCAGGGTAAATTTCATCGCTATAGTCTACTCTTCTAAAATCCACCCAGGTTTCAGGATTAAGCATATTGGCAATATATTTCTGTACAAAAATCTGAGAAAGTTCTAGTTCTGATTCACCTACCACCTCATCTATTCTACCTAAATAGTTCGTAATCTCTTCAGCTGGAATATTCAGTTTTTCTAAATCTGCCTCTACCCCTGTTTTATATGCTGTATAAGCGCCGGCTACGTCGCCACTTCTAAATCTTGCTTCAGCTTCGATAAATTTCACTTCGCTATACGTCATCATGTAGGTAGGGGAATCTGGTGAGGTATAAAAGCCTCCATTCCCAATTGAATAATTATCGGCTTCATCAGCATCTACACCAGCACCTGTTCTTACACCCTGGTAACCGCCATTAACAGCTTCGGGTACTATAACAGGTAATCTGGGATCAACAAACTCGCTATTTGTATTTAACGGATCCTTTAGAAGTTCCACAAAAAATTCAGAAAAATAGTCAAACCGGGTGGATCCATAACCGCTAACACTAAAAGGCTGATTATCGTTAGAAGCTTCGCCCCCTCCATATTCAATCAATGCATTATCCTGATTAGAGGTAAAACCTTTTTCCGCAGCTTCAATCACAGCCTGTGCGTCGTAAGCATGTTCTCCTGAAGATTTTTTAGTCAGGTGATTTAAATATCTTGCTTTAATAGAATACGCAAAACGTTTCCATTGGTCCAGGTCTCCATTGTAAAGAATATCTCCATCTTCATCATTTAACCCAATTTCACTTTCTTCGTCCAATTCGTTAACCGCTTCATCCAGTAGTTGAAAAATGCGCTCATACACTACTTCCTGAGAAACAAAGTCTGGCTCAAGTTCTATGGTTTCAGTGGGATCATAACTGTCATCTAAAACAATAGATCCATATTGATCTGTAGTCATTCCCAGAATGTATGCTCTTAAAATTTTACCTACTGCAGAAAAGTGAGGCGAATTATATTCATTCCCCAAATAAATAAGATCAGCTGTGTTAGGCAGGGCATATACATAGGCGTTTTGCCATAAAAAATAGCTACCTGTAGTTAAAAAAGTATTCCAGGATTCTGAATAGTAGGCCGCAGTGTTTTGGGAGCCGTATTGAACCACTCCGAGAACTTCTCTTACACCACGATATTGAGCAGTAGCCACGGTATTTTCTATTGCTCCCTCAATACGATATTGTGGTGGAAGACCTGTGTTTGTTGGCTGTGTCTCTGAGCTGTTTACATCGAAATAATCATCGCTACAGGCTGTTGTAGATAAAATACTAACTATTGTAAATATGTATATATAAATCTTTTTCATAATTTCTAAAATTTAAACCTTAATCCTAAATCAAACCCTCTGGTGTTTGGAGTACCCAAGTTATCAATTCCCATAGAACCAGCACCCTGAATTCCGGCTCCATAAGTATTTACTTCCGGATCAACACCTGAATAGTCGGTAATGGTAAACAAGTTTCTTCCGGTAACTGAAAGTTGTGCTGAAGCAATATTAAGTCTGTCTAGAAAATCTGATGAGAAATTGTAACTTATAGTTGCATACCGGAGTCTTGCAAATGAAGCATCTTCAATAAAATTTTCTGCATCCTGTGAATAATATCCCTGATAATATTGCTGATCGGTAACTTCAGTTGTATTTGGATTTCCAGCCGCATCTACTCCGTCTACGATCATAGTTCCATCAGGTGATCTGTCTAATGTTTCCTCCGCTAAACCATAATAAGCTAAAGCAGATTTTGTAGCATTATAAGCTTCCTGTCCCTGCACAAGGTCTATTAGGAACGAGAGGTTAAAGTTTTTATAAGCCAGGTTGTTTGTAATTCCCAAAGTCCAATCTGGTAAACGATTTACATCCTCAAAAACCACGGTTTCCAGTTCTGGAAGACCATCTGCCCCAATTATTAGTTGCCCGTCGTCATTACGCACAGCCTTATATCCGCGAAGTCCAAATAATGAGCCACCAAGAATTGCTGCTCCGGCGGCACTATTTTGAAAAGTCCAGGAATCTGATAGATAAACCTCATTCAGCTGGCCTGGTAATTCTTTTACATCACTCTGGTTCATTCCGAAGTTAAACGTCATATCCCATTGAAATTCCCTGTTCCTTGGAAAAATTTTTGCATTAAGTAATGCTTCTATACCTTTATTCACAATAGATCCTCCATTTAAAGTCGCATAGAATGTACCTGCGGAAGGTGGAACCCTTATATCTTCTAAAATCTGATTTTCAGACTTGCTATAATAAAAACTCATATCTAAGCCTAGCCGGTTCTTAAAAAACCTGGTGTCAAAACCAAATTCATAACTATTGGTAAATTCCGGCTCCAGTTCGGGATTTCCAATATCCACCCCATTGTAAGTATATGCAGAACTTGCCAGTGCATTTATATTTGTTCCAAGGAAACTTTCCAAAGCTCCGATTGGCGCATCCTTACCTACTTTTGCCCATGTTGCACGCAATTTTAAATATGACAATCCATCATCTGATGTCATATAATAATTCGCTCAATACTGCTGAAGAGCCAATAGAAGGATAAAAGAATGAACGCTTATCTTCGGGTAAAGTAGAGGACCAGTCATTCCTACCAGTAAAATTGAGGAATAATGCATCTCTCCACCCAAATTTAAGTTCACCAAATACTCCAACTGCACGTCTTCTCCTTATAATTTCTGAGATGGACTGAGCTTCCTGAGAGACATTTCCAATGCTATATATTCCCGGAGCCAGAAATCCATCACCTGTTGTATAAGTGGTTTGTACTTTTAAATCTTCAACCATGTTTCCAATCAACGCGTCAATTTGAAAATCTTCAGTGATTTCTTTACTGTAGCTAATTATTAGGTTAGAAGTAGTCCTGCGATTTTCCCTTTCGAATTGACTGATATATCCATCCTGGCGGTTTTCAATTAAAGATCCTGTGCCAGTGATTCTTTTGCTAAATTCCCTAAAGTAATCGGTTCCAAGCTTGTAAGAAATATTAAAATCTTCTAGAAAATTGTAATTAACATTCACAATTCCTATTAAGCGGTTAACTTTATTATTATTCGGACTGTTATCTAAACTCCAATATGGATTATCAAATGTCTGGTCCTGATAAAACATATTCTGGGACCCATCTTCATTATAATAATCCTGAATATCCACATTTATTGGATACGCCAGTAAACTGCTGTAACTACTACCTGTAGCATTACCTTGTTTTGTACTACCAATTTCAGAAACAATATAATTTGCAGAAGCCCCTACTGTTAAATCATCTCCCAACTGAGAAGATGAATTGATTTTAAAAGAAGTTTTATCGTAGCTGGTGCCTTCTATAACACCTTCCTGCGAGACATCCCCTATAGAAAGATACATTGTTCCTATTTCTGACCCACCTGAATAGCTTACATTATGATTTTGAGTAATGGCTGTGTCATAAAAATCATCAATATGGTCATATGTTGGTGTACCTGCAGCAACCTCCGGGCCCCAGCTAAAAGAAGACTCTGGTTCATACTCAAAACCTTCGGTACTAAGAATTTGTGTACCCTGCCCGTATACCTGTTGAACATCTGGAGTTCCCAATACATTATCTACCGAAAAAGTGCCCGAATATGAAATAGTACTTACACCTGCCTTTCCTTTTTTAGTTGTTATAATAACTGCCCCCTCAGCTGCCTGTATCCCATAAAGAGCAGCAGCGGCGGGTCCTTTTAGTACAGATATGCTTTCTATATCCTCTGGATTTATATCTGCAGCTCTGTTAATATTTGCTACTTCCAAACTGGAATTTGTAGAATTATCTATGGGGATACCATCTACAACAAATAACGGCTGGTTATCTCCTGTAATAGAAGTTCCTCCCCGTATAAGGATAGCGGTTGAGGAACCTGGTGCACCACCAGAATTAGCAATTGTTACACCAGAAACTTTCCCCTGTAGCCCACTTACCACATTGGTCCTGTTTCCTTCCAGAAGTTCCTCCGATTCCACTTCCTGCACTGCATATCCTAATGCTTTTTGCTGCCTTTCAATACCAAATGCGGTTACCACCACCTCATTCAGGCTTTCGGTATCCGTATCCATTATAATATTAAAAGTAGTTTTATCGCCCACCATGACTTCTTGTGTAGCAAATCCAATAGAGGAAAATACCAGAATATTGTCATCGTCATCTGGAATGGATAAACTAAAATTACCATCAAAATCTGTTACAGTACCAATAGTTGAATTTTGAACCGCAACATTTACTCCCGGAAGTGGCATTTGATCTTCATCCACAACAGTTCCTGAAATTACTCTTTCCTGTGCCCAAACCTGAAAGGAAAGAAGACAGAGAAGGAATAAAATTAATTTTCGTAATTCTTTTTTCATAATATTCCGTTAACAATTAGCATTTAAACAAACTTATTATAATAATTCATTAAAAGCAATTTAAACTTGCAGGTTATCTTCATTTTTGCGATTATTGATGTAGTCATTATTCAAAAATGCTGTTTTTTATTGCATTTTTATTTTTTAATAAGGAAAGTGAAGATATTTAAATGACAATATTATTAAACAATAGTTAACACTTTACAAGTTGACTGATTATCAAAAAATAGATGAAAAAAGCGGAACGCCATCAAATTATATTACAAGAAGTACATTTACATAACAGGGTTCTTTTGAGTGACCTGGCACACATCCTGAATGTTTCTATGGATACGGTGCGCAGAGATCTTATAGAATTGGATAAAGAAAAGCTTTTAAAAAAGGTTCATGGTGGAGCAGTATCCAATGGCTTTAATATAGAATCAGACCATACAAGGGAAATTTATGAATATGAGAATAAATTTATAATTGCGAAAAAAGGAATCTCACTTTTAGAGCACGGGGACGTAATTTTAATTAGCGGGGGCTCAACCAATTTAGAACTAGCCAAATTGCTTCCAAAAAAAATGGAACTTACATTCTTTACTCCTAGCCTCCCTATGGCTGTTGAATTACTGAACCATTCATCAAAATATATTGATGTTCATCTTATTGGAGGAAAATTATCATCGGGATCCCAACTCGCCACAGGTGGAAGTTCAATAAATAGTTTATCTGAAATCACAGCAGATATTTGCTTCTTAGGTACTGGATATGTAGATATTGAAAAAGGTATTACAGAGATAGACTGGGAGATCGCACAAATGAAGAAAGCCATGGTTAAAGCATCTAAAAAATTGGTATCACTTACCATATCACAGAAGCTAAATACATCAAACCGGTTTAAAATTTGTGAAATAAATGCAGTTGATACTTTAGTAACCGAATTAAAACCTGTTGATCCCTTTTTGGAAAAATATTCCGAGTCTGGCATAAAAATATTATAAATTCAATATTTACCAGAGGTTGTATTTAAAATAATGAATTGAATCTATAACCATAAGGCAATGCCACCAGCATGAATCGGAAAACTACTTTATAAATCAATTCAATCCAGGAAATTACTCTTAGCGAGAAAGGGATTAAATTTGACTGTTGGCAATTACCTCCCTCACACTGCCGAATTGCTTAAGTAACCTTGCCGCTTCATTTTCATCAACATTTAACTCATCCATAATCATTCGTGTACCGCGGTCAACCAGTTTTTTGTTGGAAAGCCGCATATCCACCATTTTATTGCCCTTTACTCTTCCCAATTTTATCATTACACTCGTAGAAATCATATTCAAAACCATTTTTTGAGCTGTGCCGGCCTTCATCCTGGTACTTCCTGTTACAAATTCGGGGCCGGTGATTACTTCAATCGGAAATTCTGAGGCTTCTGCCAGCGGGCTTCCGGAGCTACAGGTAATGCAACCGGTAGAGATTCCCTGTTTCCTAGCTTCTTTTATTCCGCCTATTACATACGGAGTTGTACCAGAAGCGGCAATTCCCACCAAAATATCTTTTTCTGATATTTCATATTTCTGAAGATCTTTCCAGGCCTGATCCATATCATCCTCGGCATTTTCCACCGCATTTCTAAGTGCGGTATCCCCTCCTGCTATTAGCCCTATGACCATTTGATCTGATACGCCAAAAGTTGGCGGGCATTCTGATGCATCAAGTACACCCAATCTTCCGCTTGTTCCCGCACCAATATAAAAAAGCCTTCCCCCGATTTTCATTTTTGAGGTGATCTCATCTACCAAATTTTCTATTGCGGGAATTTGCCTGGCGACGCTTTCAGCAACTGTTTTATCTTCCCTGTTTATATTACTTAAAAGAGTCCCAGTGCTCATTTTTTCCAAATCGTCATACCTGGACGTTTTTTCAGTATCAGTAAATTTTTTTTCCATTTTAATCAATATATCGCTCCCTCAACTATTTATTTGAGGATCAATGCAGCCGGCAAAATTATCTAAAATAGTTTAATAATTAGAATTTGGTACAAAATCTAAAAAAACAGAAGTTGCAGTTGGCGATATTGTATTTCCAGACCAGTTAATACCAGGAGTGGCAAAATGGTGAATTCCCATGTTTTTAATCCGTTCACTTTGTTTTGACAAGCGTTCCTTAAAATCATTAAAATCAAGATCATCTTCCGGACTCCACGCAACTTCAGCAACCGCTATTAATCTTGGCCAGAACCTGTTATCCAGCATTTCATCGTTCAAAACATATTCTGTCCAGACCGCGGCCTCCACTCCTATTGCATTTGGATTCCTGGATCTGTAATTATACACATCCTGTATAGAAACTCCATCTTCTTTACACCAGTTATTGGTGTTTTCCTGGCCGGGAACATTCGCGTGGTCAAGGTAAAAGCTGGAACAAATAGATTCTATGGTTCGCAGATTTTTTACCACGCTTTCCACCTCGCCGTGCCATTCCTGACTAATTAAAGAATTGCTAACTTTTCCTTTAGTGACTTCTTCCCAACCTATAGATGTTTTTCCGTACTGCTGAACAATAGAGTCTGCCTTTACCACAAATTCTTCGTAAAGCGGATCGTCAATCTCGTCTCCTCCAATATGTATCCACGGGCCTTTAGTAATGCCTGCAAGTTCGCCTATCACTTCGGAAACAAAATTATAAACCACCTCCGGTTTTTCAAGGCAGAATTTACTCCAGCCTACCTGCGGACCGGTGTATGCTTCGGGTGGCGTGGCCCTTGCAGGAGAAAGATTGGAATAATCGTCGCAATTTATTTCAGGTATAGAACGCAATGCGGCATAAATGTGGCCGGGCATATCCACTTCAGGTACAATAATAATATTACGGGCCAGGGCGTAATCCTGCAGTTCCTTGTATTCTTTCTGGGTTAAAAACCCTGAATTTCCTCCATCTGTAGAACTTTTGGAACCAATTTCAGTTAAGGCGGGCTTCGACTTTATTTCTATGCGCCAGCCCTGGTCATCGGTAAGATGAAGGTGAAGTCGGTTGAGTTTGTACAAAGCCATACGGTCTACATGGTTTTTAAGATATTCCAATCCAAAAAAGCTTCGGGCAATATCCACCATAGAGCCACGCCAGGAAAACCTGGGTTTATCTGTAATTTCAGCATAACGCAAAGCAATATCTTGATTAGAAACCGCCTTTTCTATTCCAGCCGGGAAAAACTGTCTAAGGCTTTGAATGCCGTAGAACAATCCAGCTTCTGCCGCTGCCTGAATATGTATTCCATCAGAGTTAATGGTAAGTTTATAACCTTCTTCTCCCAATTCTCCCTGCAGCGAGGTGTTTAAAGCCAGTTTCCAGTTTCCACAATTTTCGCCTTCGGTAACTTCTGAATCAATATTTGATACGCTTAAAAGCTGTTGCAGCCATTGTACAGATTTTTCACTGCCCCAATTATAGCAAATAATATTTTTCTGCGGAATTCTATACGAATTTGTACCCCATTTCACCAATTGAGGAGAAGGAATTAGAGCTGGTGTTTCTGTTTCAGCTGAAATGACTTCAGGAGTGTTTTTTAAGCCTGAGCAGGAAATCGTAAGCACTGAGGTCAAGAGGTAATAGAAAAAGCGAGTTGGGAATTTTGTTTTCATAGTTAAATATTAAAAGCGGTTACTTCTGGGGTGTATCATATCTTTTATCTATTTCAACTTCAGAAACCTCCACGAACAATCCTGCTAATTTTCGACAAACCGCATTAAAAAATTGCTCTCCCTTTTCCTTAGTAGCCTTCTTTGGATTTCCTATTCCGGTATCTTCACTAACCATAGACCATTGCCTCTCTGCCCACGCCCAGCCCTCTCTTATTCCTGTAATTTTAGATTTTCGTTCTGTGCCACTCCCCGCTTCTTTTAAATCTGAAACCAGTTCCGGTTTCAAATGAAGCATCAAACTTGTTTCCATTTCATCTGCATGGTCTCCTTTTTCTTCAAAAAATTCATATTTATCTACAACCTGAAAAAAATTGGTAGCAAGCAGCAGCATTTTTGGATATTTCAGTCCTAACTCCCTTAGAAGTGGTTTGAAATTATTTCCGCCGTGGCCATTAAGCAGGATTAGCTTATAAATTCCCTGGCGGTTTAAAACTTCAATAATATCAGCTAATATCGCCAGTTGTGTACTTGGATTTAAGTTTAAATCAAGCTTAATATCTGCCTGGCCGGTATTTACGCCCAAGGGAATATTGGGCAGGATCTTTAGTTTTGCACCTTTTTCCCAGGCCAACTTTCCTGCTTCTGCGGCTATGGCTTCAATCTGGTAATTATCGGTGCCGTAAGGCAGGTGATAATTATGAGCTTCGGTTGCTCCCCATGGCAAAACAGCTACTTCAATTTCTTCGTCTTTAATAGCTTTCCAGCTATTTTCTGATAACAAATATGGTCTCATGCTTTCCTGATTTTATATCCAGATACCGCGAAATAAAGAATAAACAAATAACATGGAATTAAGATCCAGTACGCTTCCTGCGGATTCCAGTTTTCAGCCAGCGCTCCGTACGCCAGTGGAACAATTGCTCCTCCGGCAATTCCCATTACCAATAAAGAAGAGGCGGCCTTTGTAAATCTTCCAACATCTGCCAGGGCCATTGGCCAAATGGCCGGCCACATGAGTGAGTTTGCCAAACCGAGTAAGGCAATAAAGGCCAGGGAAATATAACCACTGGTAAAAATGGCCAATAAGGCAAAAATTACTCCCAACACCGCAGATACCCGTAGGGCATTTTCCTGTGTTATAAATTTGGGGATACTTATAATTCCTATAATATATCCAATAACCATTGCCACCATTGTGCCGGTGGCAAAATATTTGGCCGTGGTTAGCGCGATTCCCTGTGAAGCGCCGTAACTAATAATACTGTCTGCAGCTATTACTTCTACTCCCACGTAAATAAAAAGGGTGATCACACCCAGGATTACATGCGGAAAATCAAAAACGCTTTTCTTTCCGGCATTTGTGGAACTAAGGGATTCGTCTTCTTCGTCTGTATCAACTTCAGGTAAACTGGATTTATAGACCCAAAAGGCTAAAATCAGTAAAACGATTATAATGCCTATATACGGAGGGATCACGCGCATTGCCATGGCGTCTAATTCGGAAATTCTTTCTGAAGCAGATAAATTAGCGACATCAGATCGCAATTCGTCGGCTTTTTCAAGTTGTAAAAAGAAACCGATCAAAATAGGCGCAATGGCACCGGCAAGTTTATTGCAAATCCCCATAATACTAATCCTTTTGGCGGCACTTTCCGCAGGACCCACAATAGTCACATAAGGATTAGAGGCGGTTTGTAAAATTGCCAATCCGCTGCCCATAATAAACAATCCTGAAAGAAACAGGAGATAAGTGCGGGAAATGGCCGCGGGAATAAAGAGCAGTGCCCCAAAAGCCATAATTATTAAGGCTACAGACATTCCTTTTTTAAAGCCAAGTTTGTTTAGCGTGCGCGTGGAAATGGGCGCCATGACCACGTAAGCAATGTAGAAGGCAAAGGTGACGAAAAAGGACTGGAATTTGGTTAGTTCGCAGGCAATTTCCAGGTAAGGGATTAATAGCGAATTCAGCCAGGTTACGAAACCAAAAATAAAGAATAATGCCCCAATTATGATGATGGAGCGACTGGTACTTTCTGTGTATTGTGTGGACCTGCCATTTTCTGTTGCAACTGAATTTGCCATTTTTTGAGGATAATTTTAAGGATATAATTTATATTCTCTTCTTTTTAATTTTCTATGTTCTGATGAAATTACATTAGAATCCATCAAAGCTGCAGCATCCAAAATTGCCACATTTGACATTTCTGAAGGCCGATTCACTAACTTTTCCAAAACCTATTTAAACGGAAAAGTACTAATAGATTTTGAAGTTCCTCTTCCAAATATTTAAAAACCTGATTTCCGGGCCCATCAGAATAATAACATCTGGTTAGAGATTGATTTTTACCACATATTAGCATGTTTTATAAATCTTTAAATCTCCCAGGCATTAATATCCTCATTCTGTTATTTCAAAGACTTTCTTTGCCGCTAAGCTGAACAACTCCCACTAATTTTTGTTGCTCCTCTATTTTGCCCTGATACCTGCCCATAATTTTTCTGTAAAAGACATCTTTTCAACTGATGAAAATTTGAAATCTTTATTAAAATTAAGAAGCAAACATTACAAAGTATGTTTATTTTTTAATAATAACCAAACACTTTTATAAAAAAATACCTAAAGTAGGAAAATGGATGATCTTTAAAACTGAAGAAAAATTATCTAAGTTTTGCGCTACTTAGAAATATTCTTTAAAAACTTCTAAATAAACTATATTTGTCAACTTAAATGATGTTGATTATTTTATCATAATCAGCTATGAAAAAGACCCATGAAGCACATACGTAACTTTTGTATTATCGCCCATATTGACCACGGAAAAAGCACCCTGGCCGACCGCCTGCTGGATTTTACCGGTTCTGTTACCGATCGTGAAAAACAGGAACAGCTTTTGGACAACATGGACCTTGAACGGGAGCGCGGGATTACTATAAAAAGCCACGCCATCCAGATGGATTATCTCCATGAAGGCGAAAGCTATGTGCTGAATTTGATTGATACACCCGGCCATGTGGATTTTTCTTACGAAGTTTCCAGGTCTATCGCTGCCTGCGAAGGCGCTTTGCTTGTTGTTGATGCCGCGCAAAGTATTCAGGCACAGACTATCTCCAACCTTTACCTGGCGCTGGAAAACGATCTTGAAATTATCCCGGTGCTGAATAAAGTAGATCTTCCCAGTGCAAATCCTGAAGAAGTGACCGATGATATTGTGGATTTACTGGGCTGCGATCCATCAGATATTATCCCGGCAAGTGCAAAAACCGGGCTTGGAATACAGGAAATCCTGGATGCCATTATTACGCGTATTCCGGCGCCATCGGGAAAAGTGGACGCCCCGCTTAGGGCATTGATCTTTGATTCGGTTTATAATCCTTTTCGCGGAGTGGAAACTTTTTTCCGTGTGATTAACGGGACCATTAAAAAAGGACAGAATATAAAATTTGTCGCTACAGATAAAAATTATTCGGCTGATGAGGTGGGTACCCTGCGGCTTAAACAGCAGCCAAAAAATGAAATAAAAACCGGCGATGTGGGATACCTCATCACCGGGATCAAAGAAGCCAAAGAGGTAAAAGTTGGTGATACCATTACCGATGCTAAAAATCCAACAACCGAAGCCGTACCGGGATTTGAAGACGTTAAGCCAATGGTTTTCGCGGGAATTTATCCTGTGGATACCGAGGATTATGAAGAGTTGAGAGCTTCTATGGAAAAACTTCAGCTTAACGATGCTTCGCTGGTATTTACTCCGGAAAGTTCTGCCGCTCTTGGCTTTGGTTTCCGTTGTGGCTTCCTGGGAATGCTTCACCTGGAGATCATCCAGGAAAGACTGGAACGGGAATTTGATATGACGGTGATTACCACTGTTCCCAACGTTTCCTACCATGCCTATACCAACAAAGAACCAGATGAAGTGATCCTGGTGAATAACCCTTCAGATTTGCCGGAACCTTCCACTTTAAACCGTGTAGAGGAACCGTTTATCAAAGCCACCATTATTACCAAAGCAGATTATGTAGGGAACGTAATGTCCCTTTGTATTGAAAAAAGAGGGGAAATCACGAACCAAACTTACCTTACCACAGAAAGGGTGGAGCTGAGTTTTGATATGCCGCTGGCAGAAATTGTATTCGATTTTTACGATCGCTTAAAAACGGTTTCCCGCGGATATGCTTCTTTTGATTATTCCCCCATTGGAATGCGCCAGTCCAAGCTGGTAAAAGTAGATGTGCTTTTAAACGGAAATACAGTAGATGCACTTTCTGCCTTGCTGCATATTGACAATGCCTACGATATTGGAAAGAAAATGTGTGAAAAGCTGAAGGAACTTATCCCAAGGCAACAATTCGACATCCCGATCCAGGCAGCTATCGGTGCGAAGATCATTGCCCGTGAAACTGTGAAAGCATTGCGTAAAGATGTAACCGCTAAATGTTACGGGGGGGATATTTCCCGTAAACGTAAACTTCTGGAAAAGCAGAAAAAAGGTAAAAAACGTATGCGCCAGGTAGGAAATGTGGAAATTCCTCAGGAAGCATTTATGGCAGTTTTAAAGCTAAATGACTAAAAATAGTCTTTAGTCGTTAGACGATAGACGGGAATAGCATCTTCATGCATAACTAACAAAGTTTAAGAGTTTCAATTTTAGAAAGAGAAATCTTTGCTAAATATAATCGAGTCTTTAGTCGTTAGTTTTTCTTTTGGGTGTTGTAAAGATATTTCATTAAAGAAGTGATCATTTTAGATAATTCTGCAAGATCTTATCTATAATTTTTATATTGATTAATTGAAAATAATTTTGACGCTTTGCAATTTCTGTACATACCACTCATTCTTTAACGGAATTTAAAGCAATCTGAAGATAACGGCGAAACTCCGGATTTGAACTTCCTGCTCCTTCAGTAATATTTAAGGCGATAGAAATGGCCGCTCTTCGAAATTGAGAAGTTAATCCGTATACTTCCTCTTTGGGAAAGGCTTTAGTATCTGCATAAATCTCATCAATAAAAACAAGAGTTTTTTGATAAACCTTAAGTTCTTCAAAATTAAATTTTTCCATTTCTCTCTTCTTGTACCAGGTAATATTAATCCAGTTAGCCAATTCGGGAATTTCTTAACTCTAAAATCATTTTTTAAATTTGTATTCATGTCATATTAGTTCGGTGGAAAAACTACCGACTAAAGACTACGAACTAAAAACTACAGACTACACAATGGCCGGACACAGTAAATGGGCGAATATAAAGCACCGTAAGGGAGCGCAGGATAAGCGAAGGGCGAAGCAGTTTACCAGGGCAATTAAAGAAATAACGGTTGCCGTAAAAGAAGGAGGAGGGCCCGATCCTGAAGCAAACCCGGGACTTAGAAACGCTATCCAGAATGCGAAAGGGGTAAATATGCCCAAAGACACCATTGAACGTGCCGTAAAAAAGGCCAGTGGCGCCGATGCCGATAATTATGAGTTAGTGACTTTTGAAGGCTACGGCCCAAACGGGATCGCAATTTTTGTGGAATGTACCACAGATAATACCAATAGAACCGTTGCCTCGGTAAGGTCTATATTTTCAAAAAATGGCGGCAGCCTTGGTACTAATGGTTCCCTGGAGTTTTTATTTGATAAAAAAGGGGTTTTTGTAATTGAAAAAGAAAAGATTGAAATGGATATGGAAGAGCTGGAGCTGGAGTTGATCGAAGGCGGTGCTTCCACTATTGAAAAAGAAGAAGATTACCTAACTGTTTATACTGAATTTACCGATTTTGGGTTAATGTCTTCCAAACTGGAAGAACTGGAAATTGAGCCAAAAAATTCCGAAGTACAGCGCATTCCCTTAAATACCGTAGAACTTCCGGTGGAAGATGCGAAAAAAATTCTTGCGCTTATAGATAAGTTTGAGGAAGATGACGACGTTCAGAATGTTTACCACAATCTCGAAATAAACGATGAACTTATAGCCGCAATGGAAGAGGAAGGTTAATCTTCGTCTTCCACGCTTTCCCTGGATTCAACTTTATCTTTATTTTCGGCTACTTCCAACTCTTTTCCCAGGTAAACCATTTTATATCCTTCTTCAATATCTACAGAAGTGCTGTTAGAAGGGATTATGCTTAGATCTCCATCATTATTTTTTACAAAGAGGGGAATTATATCATTATCGGTTTTAGTGATTTCTATGAGCCCTTCATAATGTTCTTTGGAATTAAGTTCTATTTCCTGGATTGAAGGATATTTGCGGGCCAGGTTGGTAAGTTTTATATAGTCATCTGTTTGGGAAAATAATCCTTCCCGCGGATTCTTTTCCGGGTCCTGCATCTCATCAGGAGAGACTACCCGAAAAGAACCATTTTCGCCAAAGTGCTTTCTGAATTTTCTAATCGCGTTATCATTTACTTCACTGTTGCTCGTCATGGCCATTAAATAGCCAATATCGTTCAGCTCAATGTTATTGATAAGGTCATCAGAATAAACATTGTCCTGGATGGCATCAATTCCCAGGTCTTTTGCTTTTTGCACATTGCTTCCATTGTTATCCACCAACACGACGTGCCGGTTATTCTTCTTCAGATAAGCTGCAATAAGCCTTGGCATGGAAGAAGCCCCAATAATCAATATTCCGGAGGAATTCTTCAGAAAAACCCCAACAAGCTGAGCGAAAAGCCGGGCGGTGGTGGCATTTAGCAACACGGTTCCAAGCACAATCATAAAGACAAGCGGAGTAATATATTCGGCACCCTCAACTCCCTGGCTGGCGAGTTTTATTCCGAAGAGGGAAGCAATACCCGCAGCAACAATCCCGCGGGGTCCAACCCAGCTTATAAATAATTTTTCATTGAATTTAAGGGAAGAATTAATACTGCTCACAAAAACTCCCAGGGGGCGGATCACAAAAACCACCACAGCAAAGAGTATAAGCGCATTAATATTAAACATTAAATACAGATCATCAATATTCATGTTTGCCGCCAGAAGGATAAATAAAATGGAAATTAGCAGTACGCTTAAAGATTCTTTGAAGTAAAGCAGTTCCTTGAGGTTTGGCAGGTTCATATTACCCATTACCATTCCCATTACCACCACGGCAAGTAGCCCGCTTTCGTGGGCAAACTGGTCTGAAAGTACAAAAACCCCCAGCACAGCCGCCAGTGTAAAGACATTCATAAGATAATGTGGAATAATATTTTTTCGGATACTGAATGCCAGGGCATGGGCAAAAGTAAAACCGAAGGTAAAGCCAAAAAGCACAATTTTTCCAAAATCCACCATTGCTGTGGCCGTATATTCCCTGCCTTCGCCTGCAGAGATAAATTCAAAAACCAGAACGGCAACAAGGGCACCTATGGGATCTATTAATATCCCTTCCCATTTAAGAATGGCTGAAACATCTTTTTTCAGCGGGATATTTCGCAGGATGGGGGTTATCACGGTAGGACCGGTAACAATGATTAAGGCTGCAAATAGAAAGGAAATCTGCCAGGACAGGTCAAAGATTAAATAAGCTGCTATTCCTGCACCTATAAAAGTAACTATTACGGCAATGGTTATTAACTTAACAATCACCGGCCCCACGTTAAGGATTTCGCCTTTTCGCAGGGTTAAACCTCCTTCAAAAAGTATAATTCCAATGGCCAGGGAAACGAAATAAAACAAACTTTCCCCGGGAAAAAGTCCCGACTGGCCGTTCCAGATAGGCTCAATTATCTTCCTGCCGTCTTCAGTAAAAAGTGTGGCCACGGGCCCTACTGCCAGTCCTATAAGGATAAGAGGCAGGATAGCCGGAATTTTAAATTTCCAGGCCACCCATTGCGCCAGTATACCGAGTATTATTATTCCTGCCAGTTCTAACATGTTCTTTATTTATTTAAAAGCTAAAAGTACTAAAAAATGGGAATTATGCTTTCCAGTCCTGTCCAGTTACCATGCTTGCTGTTAAAAGATTCTAAATCTATTTTAGTGCTGTTTAGTTTTTCTATTTTGCATATAGAATATTCAAGAATAAGAAAAAAAATCAACATGAAATTATATCCTATCGAAGCCGGCAATTTTAAACTGGATGGAGGGGCTATGTTTGGGGTGGTTCCAAAAACCTTATGGTCCCGCACAAATCCTGCAGATTCCAATAATATGATAGATATCGCTGCCCGCTGCTTACTTATAGAAGACGGGGATAAATTAATTCTTATTGATACCGGGATGGGCGATAAGCAGGATGATAAATTTTTTGGCTTTTATTATCCCTGGGGAGAACATTCTATTGATAAATCCCTTAAAAATCATGGTTTTCACCGGGATGATATTACAGATGTCTTTTTGACACACCTGCATTTTGACCATTGTGGCGGCAGCATTAAGTGGAATAAAGACCACACGGGCTATGAACCCGCTTTTAAAAACGCACGTTTTTGGAGCAATGAAGACCATTGGTTATGGGCCACCCAACCCAATGCCAGGGAAAAAGCTTCATTTTTGAAGGAAAATATCCTCCCTATGGAAGAAAGCGGAAAACTGCATTTTCTGGAGCGTAACGGCGACATGCAGAATTATACAGATTCCGAATATTTTGGCTTTGGCGTGCTATTTGTTGATGGACACACCGATAAACAAATGATCCCGCACATTAGGTATAAAGATAAAACCCTTGTCTTTATGGCAGATTTGCTGCCAACCGCGGGCCATATTCCTTTACCGTATGTAATGGGTTTTGATACCAGGCCATTGCTAACACTTCCGGAGAAAAAGATATTTCTGGATAAGGCAGCAGATGAAAATTTTTATTTGTTCATGGAACACGACGCCCATAATGAAATTATCACTGTAAAACACACGGAAAAAGGTGTGCGATTAGATGAAAAATTCACATTCAACGAAGTTTTTAATTAGAAATATACTATGAAAATACCAGTTTTTAAGCCGCTGCTTACCATAACAGCGGCAGCAATGCTTACCGCCTGTGGTAGTACAGCTCCAAGGCTTGTTTCCACTCCAATAGAAAAAATAGATTCCATTCCGCTTAAAGTTCAGCCTCTAACCGAGGTCCAGCTAAAAGACTGGAGTGGTGCCGATCTTCAGACCGATACTATTCCGGGAATGTCTGTTCGTAAAGCTTATGATGAAATTATTCAGAATAGGAAAGGGGAAACCGTAATTGTTGGGGTTGTAGACAGTGGAGTAGATATTGAACATGAAGACCTTGATGGCGTTATCTGGACAAATTCCGACGAAATTCCAGGCAACAATAAAGATGATGACAATAATGGTTACGTAGATGATATCCATGGCTGGAATTTCCTGGGTGATGCCGTAAAGGAAAACCTTGAATATGTGCGTATTTACAAGCGCCTGAAGCCAAAATATGAAGGTAAAACCGCCAGCTCCATCAGCACTGCAGACCGGCAGGAATTTATCATGTACCAGCGCGCAAAAGACGAATACCAGAAGGAAGTAAGCGAGGTTCAGCAAAACCTTCAGCAATACCAGCAAATCCAGGAACAGTTGGTTGCTGCCCACGCTGCCGTTTCGAACAGGCTTGGAAAAGAAGATTATACCAGGGAAGAACTTTCCGCAATGGAAGCATCTTCCCAGCAAATGGCGCAGTATAAGGGAATGCTGACTCAAATACAGAATAATGTAGACGAAAATATTCCTGCTGCCCTTCAGCAATTGGCAGAAACCATAGATTATTTTAAAAACCGCCTGGACTCCCACTTCAACCTTGATTTAAACGGAAGGGCCATTGTTGGGGATGATCCTTACGACATCACAGATACAGATTATGGAAATAACGATGTGGACGGCCCTACTGAAGATAAGGAGGATGTAAAACATGGTACCCACGTGGCTGGAATTATTGCTGCGGAAAGAAATAACAATATCGGGATTAACGGAATAGCCAATAATGTAAAAATTATGCCTGTTCGCGCGGTTCCCGATGGAGATGAATATGATAAAGATATTGCGCTTGGCATTCGCTATGCCGTAGACAATGGCGCAAAGGTGATTAATACCAGCTTTGGTAAATATTTCTCTCCAAATCCTGAATGGGTGATAGATGCCCTTAAATATGCTGCGGAAAACGATGTGCTAATCGTGAACGCGGCAGGAAATGAAAGTCTGGATCTGGACCAAAACCGAGTTTATCCAAACGATCAGTATCCTGAAGCTCCTGAAGAAATTAGCGATAGCTTTTTAACCGTTGGCGCGTTAAATTATGAATATGGCTCTGGCCTTGTGTCAGGATTTTCAAACTACGGAAAGAAAAATGTAGATGTTTTCGCGCCCGGAAGCAAGATCTGGTCTACCACTCCAAATAACGAATATGAGTTCCTTCAGGGAACTTCTATGGCTTCTCCTGCCGTAGCAGGGGTTGCAGCCATGATTCGTTCATATTATCCAAAATTAAGCGCCGCGCAGGTTAAGCACATTATCATGAACAGCGGACTTTCTACCGGAACTATGGTGATGGTGGGAGAGCAGGGGCAAAGCACCAAAAATTTCAGTGAGCTTTCCACTTCGGGAAAAATGGTGAATTTATACAACGCCCTTATCCTTGCCGATAAAGTTGCACATGGAGACATAGAATTGTAAAATTTGTTTGTATACTTTCTAAAACTAATTATTTTATAAAAATCATCTAAATGAAAAAAATACTTTTAAGCCTTTCCATTTTTGCCGTAGCCCTGGGTTATTCCCAGAACAATTCCACCTACTGGCAGCAACATGTTAATTACGATATGGATGTGGACATGAATGTGGAAAACTATCAATACACGGGAACACAGGAGTTGGTTTATACCAACAACTCACCCGACACTCTGCACAAGGTGTTTTATCATCTTTATTTTAATGCATTCCAGCCGGGAAGCGAAATGGATATGAGGCTTCAAAGCATTGCCGATCCTGATGGCAGAATGGTGAACAATCTTGGCACCCGTGAAAATCCTGAATATGAAAGCCGAATAGCCAAACTGCAGCCTGACGAAATTGGCTATTTAAGGGTTAATTCTTTACGCCAGGACGGGCAGGCGCTGGATTATAACGAAGAGGGGACCATCCTGGAAGTACAGTTGGCAGAACCTGTTCTTCCTGGTGGCGAAACCACTTTTGAGATGGAATTTAAGGGGCAGGTGCCTTTGCAAATCCGCCGTTCAGGAAGGAACAGTGCTGAAGGAGTTGCACTTTCCATGAGCCAGTGGTATCCAAAGCTGGCCGAATATGATTTTGAAGGCTGGCATGCAGATCCTTATATCGCCCGGGAATTTCATGGCGTGTGGGGAGATTTTGACGTGAAAATAACTATTGATAAAGATTATATTTTAGGAAGTACAGGATATCTTCAAAATCCGCAGGAAATTGGCTATGGTTATGAGGAAGAAGGCACTAAAGTTAAACGCAAAAAAGGCGATAAACTAACCTGGCATTTTGTTGCTCCAAAAGTACACGACTTTACCTGGGCGGCAGATCCTGAATATATTCACGATAAACTGACTGCCAAGGATGGAACAGTTCTTCATTTTCTTTACAAAAACAATCCTGAAATTGTAGAAAACTGGAAGAAACTTCAGCCAAAAACCGAAGAACTCCTGCTGTTTTACAACGAGCATATCGGGCCTTATCCATGGGATAAGTATTCTGTGGTACAAGGAGGAGACGGCGGTATGGAATATGCCATGCTTACGCTTATTACCGGCGAAAGAAGTTACGAAAGCCTTGTTGGTGTTACCGCGCATGAATTTGCTCATGCCTGGTTTCAGCATTTACTTGCCACTAATGAGTCTAAGAACGAATGGATGGACGAAGGTTTTACTTCATATATTTCAGACGAAGCGATGAATGAGGTAATGAATTCAGAAAAAGAAAATCCGCATGCAGGTTCGTACAGAGGCTATAATCAACTAGTAAGAAGTGGTGTGGAACAGCCACAAAGTACGCACGCAGATCGTTATGATTATAATTTCGCTTACAGCGTGGCCGCATATTCAAAAGGGGCAATTTTCCTGTCACAGCTTGGCTATATTATTGGGGAAGATAATCTTCAGAAAACCTTGAATCGTTATTACGATGAGTGGAAATTTAAACATCCCACCCCAAATGATTTTATAAGAGTTGCTGAAAAAGTTTCAGGAGCAGAGCTGGACTGGTATTTAACAGACTGGACCAGGACTACCAATACCATAGATTACGCCATAGAATCTGTTGAAGCTGAAGGAGATTCCACACAGATAAACCTTCAGAGGATTGGGAACATGCCAATGCCTGTGGAAGTAACGGTTACTTTTAATGACGGGCAAAAAGAATTGTTTTACATGCCGTTGCGAATGATGCACTGGGAAAAGCCAGCTTCAGGAGACGTGGAAAGGATTGTAAAAGAAGATTGGCCCTGGGCTAATCCAACTTATAATTTAATGATTGATGCTCCAAAATCTGAAATTCAGTCTGTGGTTATAGATGAATCACAGCTAATGGCAGATGTAGACCGAAGCAACAATACTTTTCCCGCTGATTCAGGAATAAATTCCGCAGAAGAAAGCGGGCAGGGAAGATAAAATCCCTTCCGAAAGAAATTTTTAAAACCCTTTTCTACGGAAGAGGGTTTTTTAGTTTATAAAAATGATCACCTGGTTAAGTAAAATAGAAACAAAACTAATCTCAATAATTCAAATCCATTTCAATTCTTACTTTTGGTGCATGGAAGAAACCTTCGGAAAAAAAGAAAAACTAAAAAGCAAAAAGCTTATTGAGCAGCTTTTTCAGGAGGGGAAATCGGTTAAAAATTTTCCTCTTCGCCTTATCTATATAAAACTTCCTGAAGGCCGGAAAGTACAGTTTCAAACCGGAGTTTCAGTTCCGAAGAGAATAATAAAAACTGCGGTACAGCGAAACAGGATAAAACGTTTGATGCGTGAGGTTTATAGAAAAAATAAGTATCTTGTGAGCAGCACTATTTCTTCTCCATACGCGTTCATGTTTATCTACACCTCTCCAAAAGAATTGCGTTATGATGAGCTTTTCGTAAAGATGGAGAAGCTGTTGGAAAAATTTAAAGAAAAAGAAAAATGGGAAATTCAGCAAAAAAAATAGCAGTTCTAATAGTTGGCGCGGGAATATTCTTTGGTAGCGTTTCCTTTAAATCAGATTTTTTCGCGATTGCCAAGCAAATTGAAATATTTACCACGCTTTTTAAGGAAATCAACATGAATTATGTTGATGAAACTAATCCTGCCGAGCTCATGGATACCGCTATTAAAGCAATGCTGCAGGACCTGGACCCTTATACCAACTACTGGAACGAGCAGGATGTGGAAGCTGCCAGGATCAATAATTCCGGCGAATATACAGGAATTGGCGCCACTGTAAAAATGGAGAAAGACGCCATTACCATCCTGGAACCATACAAAGGCTACCCGGCAGATAAAGCCGGATTAAAGGCAGGAGACGAGATAATAAAGATTGGAGACATTAGGGTGGCAAATTTTCAGGAGGATGCGGGAGAACTGCTTAATGGAGCCGATAATTCCAGTGTAGAATTTACCTTTAGAAGACATGGAGAAATTAAAACCACCACGCTCACCAGGGAATCTGTTACTTTAAAAGCGGTTCCATATCACACTTTGCTGGATGATGGTAGCGGTTATATTGTGCTTTCCAGGTTTAATGCCAAAGCTTCTTCAGAAACTGCCAGGGCATTAAAAGATCTAAAAAACCAGGGCGCTAAAAAGATCATTCTTGACCTTAGGGGAAATCCAGGGGGTTTACTTGCAGAAGCTATTAACGTGAGCAATATTTTTGTACCAAAAGATGAGTTGATCGTAACCACACAATCGGTTATTGAAAAATACAACAGGGAGTATTTTACACAAAAAGAACCCATAGATACTAAAATACCTTTGGTTGTGCTTGTAGATGGCAGAAGCGCTTCTGCCAGCGAGATTGTGGCCGGGGCAATCCAGGACCTGGACAGGGGAGTGGTGGTAGGTGCCAGGAGTTTTGGAAAAGGCCTTGTACAGCGTCCAAAAGAACTGGCGTACGGCACTCAGCTTAAAATTACCATTTCCCGGTATTATACCCCCAGCGGCAGGTGTATACAGGCGCTGGATTACCGTACCAGGGATGAAGAGGGAAATGCCGTAAGAACAAGGACTGAAGATTATAATGAATTCACAACCCGTAATGGGAGAAAGGTTTATGACGGCGGCGGAATTTTACCAGATGTAAGATTACAAACTTCGGAATATAGCGGTATTACCCAGGCTTTACTAATGGAAGATGCTATTTTTGATTTTGCGACAGAATATTATTACTCCCATGAAAAACCTGAATTACAGGATTTCAGTTTAAGTGATGGGGAATATCAAGATTTTAAAAATTTTCTGAAAAGCTCTGATTTTCAATACAAGACCACTACTGAAAAAGAGCTGGAAGAAGTGTTAATAACTGCAGAAAAGGAAGGATTTGAAGAAAAAATCCTTCAGGATTACAAAGATATATCTTCAGAAATTGAACAGCATAAAAAGAAAGAACTGGAGGAGAAAAAAGCTGAAATAGCGAGCTTAATTACAGACGAGATTATTAAACGCTATTTTTATAAGGAAGGGCTTTATGATTATTACGTTGTTCATAACCCTGAAATTACCAAGGCAAAAGAGATATTAAATGATCCTTCCAAATATAGCGAAATCCTCAGGTAATCAGCTTGTTTTCACCATGGCTATATGCGGAATACCATCTTCCAGATAACCTTCCCCGGTTGTTGAAAAGCCATGGCTTTCATAGAATTTAATAAGGTACTGCTGGGCAGATAATTTAATATTTTCGGTTTTAAACCGCTCTTTAATCGCTGCTATGGAAGCCTGCATTATTTTATGTCCATAACCATACTTTCGCTCTTCCATCTTTACAAGAACACGCCCTATAGCAGCTTCTTCAAAATAAAAACCGTTATCAAAACAGCGGGTATAGGCAACGATTTTTCCCTCTTTTTTACCTAAAATATGTAGAGCTTTTTGATCTTTTCCATCTATATCCTGATAAACACAATCCTGTTCTACCACAAAAATTTCAGATCGCAACTGCAGGATCTCGTATAATTCTTCTAGATTAAGATCTGGGAATTCCTTTATTTCTATTTCCATTAATTATTCTTGATTCCGTTGTTTAACTTAAATGCTGCCTTAACAGGATTTATTAACCGGAATTTTATCAATTCTTTTCTGATGTCTTCCTCCTTCAAATTCTGTATTTAAAAAGGTATCCACCATATCAACAGCCTGATGCACCGAGACAAAACGTGCGGGAATGCTTAAAATATTCGCGTTGTTATGGCTGCGGGCAAGTTCAGCAATCTCTGAAGTCCAGCAAAGGGCAGATCTTATTTCAGCGTGTTTATTGGCCGTCATATTAGCGCCGTTTCC
This sequence comes from Autumnicola tepida, assembly GCF_031846485.1. NCBI lineage: Bacteria > Pseudomonadati > Bacteroidota > Flavobacteriia > Flavobacteriales > Flavobacteriaceae > Autumnicola > Autumnicola tepida. The sequence goes on along the minus strand of NZ_JAVRHQ010000007.1, from coordinate 24,185 downwards.
ACTCCCACAAATTATAATGCCTAAATCCACGTTTTTATCCGCCACATCTTTTGCCACCGGATGAACAAAATCGGGATAATCTACGCTATCTTCAGAATTGGTACCATGGTTAATAACTTTAATCCCTTTGTTTTCAAGGTATTCCACTACTTTTTGTTTGTAAGTGGTACCGGCATGATCGTTTCCTATCGCTATTTTCATCTTATCTATTTTATAGAAACAAAGGTAAAAAAAGGGCTTATTAACCACGCATTTTTCAATTGTTAATTACTTTTTAAAAAGCCTTTAATTCCAGGCATTTGTAAATAACAATAGCATGTGAATAACACATGATGATAAAATTACAATCTTATTTGCAGGAGTGAGGAATAATTTCAATACTAAAATCAGAATGAAATAATCAAAAAATAACTCAGGGATTTTTTAGGGAGTTATCAGCATCGAAATTTTAATTGTGAACAGCTGGAATAAAGAAAAGAATTAAAATTAATCTTAACATTTTAAATTGGACAATTGTTAAGTAAACCTTAAAAGTTTAAGCCTGTCAGGCAGTTAGGAATTCCTTTACCTGTTGATAAGATGTTACCAAATGATTATAACTGAAAAAACAAATATTCCTCCAGAATTTTATTCCACAAATTAACAGCCTATAATAACATCCATTTTTAATTTTTAAAAAAAGAAGAAACAAATAAATATAATATAGCTGTTAACAACTAAACGATCCTGAGATGGGAAGAACCTTTAGTGAAAGAATCAAGTATTCTTTTTGCTTCGGTAATATCTTCGGGATGTACCATAAGCCGAATACCTCCAAAGGCGTTGGAATAATAAGGAAATAACCCGATAAGGGTTTCGTTTTCAAATAAGTAGCGTATATTTTCCTGGTTTAACAATGGCTGGATAACCAGGTATTCGTGGGCATAGGTAAAGGTGGCCAGGCAGATAAAATTCTTCATAAAGGCATGTAAGCAAGCCCGTTAAAGATAAGATTTAATGCTGAATTGTTAAAGAGGTAGTGCGCACATCTTCAGATGAAAGAAGTGAACTGGCACATTGTTTTTTATTGAGGGAAAAATTGATGTATGCGGTAAAACCGACTACCCCAATAAAAAAGATAAAGAAGAATAAGATTGAAATCCTATTTGGTTTACTCAAGCCCATAAGTTAGTTTTTAATAAACGTCCTGGGGGAGTACGTTAGAGAACAAATTTATGAAAATTTTAAGTTTTTAATAACGTTTTAGAAATTTATTTTATCCTAAAGCGTAATTATTCATTCTTTCGAAAATAAGACTCAGATATTAATATGATATCATTAAAAGACTTTACACCTTTAAAACTTTACATTCAAAGATGTAAAATGTAACTTTTAAGCTGTAATTTTATCAATTATACATACAAATGAAGAAAAAGAAGAAAAAGAATCCCTCACAGAAGATTGGAAACTTATCCAAGAAAATATTAGATATTCTCAGAAAAAATTCAGGTAAAACATACAATTACAAACAAATTGCTTCCATACTTGGCGTAGACGACCCCAGCAGCCGCAATCAGATCACTAAGCAGCTCGCTCAGCTTACCGCTAAAAAAGAAATCGCGCAGGTTGAACGAGGGAAATACCAAATTGAAGCCAGCGCCAGTTATTATAAGGGTAAACTGGATATGACCAGCAAGGGATATGGTTATGTACTTGTTGATGAGCTGGAAGATGACGTTTTTATTCCTCAAAACTGCCTTAATACCGCTTTTCATGGAGATGAAGTTGAAATTTATATTTATAACAAGCGCAGAAGAAAAAAATCTGAAGGGGAAGTAACTAAAATTTTAAAAAGAAAAAGAACGGAATTTGTTGGAATCCTGGACCTGAAAAAGGATTTTGGTTTTGTTAAAATAGATGATACCAAAATGTATACAGACATTTTTGTACAGCGTAACAAAATTGCTGACGCCAAAAATGGAGATAAAGTGGTCGTCGAATTTGAAGAATGGCCGGCAAAAGCAGACTCTCCTTTTGGAAAAATAACCAAAGTCCTTGGTACCCCGGGAGAACATCATACCGAAATTCATGGCATTCTTGCCCAGTACGGACTTCCGCATGAATTCCCGAAAGAAGTGGAAGAATTTGCAAATAAATTGGATACCTCTATCCAGGAATCCGAAATTAGCAAAAGAAGGGACATGCGAAAGGATCTTACTTTTACCATAGATCCAAAAGACGCTAAAGATTTTGATGATGCCCTAAGTTTTAAGAGGCTTGAAAATGGCAATTTTGAGGTTGGGATCCATATAGCAGATGTTTCCCACTACCTGCAGAGGAATACCATCCTGGATGAAGAAGCTTATGAAAGGGCAACTTCTGTCTATCTTGTAGATCGTGTAGTGCCAATGTTACCGGAAATTCTTTCCAACAACGCCTGTTCTTTACGCCCTCATGAAGAAAAGTATACTTTTTCAGCCGTTTTTGAAATTGATAAAAATGCTAACGTAAAAAATCAGTGGTTTGGAAGAACAGTAACCTATTCTGATGCCCGCTTTGCCTATGAAGAAGCCCAGCATATTATAGAAACCAAATCGGGAGATATTCCTGAAGATATTTCCATTCAGGATAAGGCTTATAAAACAGATGATAACATCGTGGAAGCTATTCTTCAGCTAAACGATCTGGCAAAAATTATGCGGTCCAGGCGAATGCGGGAAGGAGCGATTTCTTTTGATAAAGTTGAAGTTAAATTTAAGCTTGATGAGGAAAACGAACCGGTTGGGGTTTTCTTCAAAACTGCTAAAGAAGCCAACAAGTTAATTGAGGAATTTATGTTGCTGGCCAATAGAAAAGTAGCGGAATTCATAGGAAAGATGCAGCCTAAGAAAACTTTTGTTTACCGATGCCATGATGAACCGGACGATACAAAACTCGCCTCCCTTCAAACTTTGGTGGCTAAATTTGGTCATAAATTAAATTTGAAAGACAGGAAAACGGTGTCTTCTTCGCTAAATTCCTTACTGGAAGATGTTCAGGGGAAAAAAGAGCAAAACCTGGTAGATACGCTTACCATAAGAACCATGAGCAAGGCCTATTATGGCACCGGGAATATTGGGCATTACGGCCTGGCCTTCGATTATTATACACACTTTACTTCTCCTATAAGGCGTTATCCAGATGTTATGGTTCATAGGTTGCTGCAGCGGTACCTGGAGGATCAGCCTTCAGCAAATGAAGAAGAGTACGATGAAAAATGCCACCACAGCAGTGAAATGGAAAACCTCGCCACAAATGCGGAAAGGGATTCTATAAAGTACATGCAGGTGAAGTTTATGCAGGATCATCAAAATGAGGATTTTCTTGGCGTGCTTTCAGGAGTGACAGAATGGGGGATATTTGTTGAAATTGAAGAAAACAAGTGCGAAGGAATGGTAAGGCTTAGGGATCTAAAGGATGATCATTATGAATTTGATGCTGAGCATTATGCAGTTGTGGGAAGAAAATCCAAAAAAACATATCAGCTTGGAGATGAAGTTTACGTGCGCGTAAAAAACGCCGATTTACTTAAGCGGCAATTGGACCTTACTTTGTTGGGATCTCGTGAGGAATATGAAAATAAATGATTTTTTAATGAAAAATTTACTAGTTGTTTTAACCCTTCTCTGTGGTTCCATAGGGCTGGCACAGGAAGTAGTTCATAATCTTGATAATTTTGAAGAACTAAAAGTTTCCAATGGACTGCAGATTACCCTTAGCAAATCCAATGTAAATAAAGCTGTGGTTACCGGGGAAAACAGGGAAGATGTGGAGTTTGAAGTCAGAAACGGTGTACTGAAGATTAAAAAAAGCATTGATAACATCTGGAAAGATGAAGATGTTCATATAAAAGTTTTTTATACGGAAATACATAAGCTAAGTGCTGTTCAAAATGCCACCATCAGGATTCAAAATCCTGTTAAACAGGGAAACCTGGAACTGGAATCCCAGGAAGGAGCTGAAATTCATGCTAATATTGAAGTAAATCAATTAACAGCCAAAGCGGTAACAGGTGGGGAAATAGATGTGGAAGGAACTGCTGGTCATCAGGAGATAAGTATCAGGGCAGGCGGAAAATTTTATGGTGGCAACCTTCGCAGCCGTAATACCAATGTAGACATTAGTGCGGGCGGGGTGGCAGATATAAATGCCTCTAAGCAAGTTGTTGCTAAAGTGCGTGCCGGGGGAGTAGTGAACGTTTACGGAAATCCCGAAGTAATAGACAAACAAACACTTTTTGGCGGCAAAGTGATCAGCAAAAACTAAAGTTTTACCTTTGCAGTACATACTTGATCTATGTTACAGGATATTTTAGCGGGTGTACCTCTGGGCTTTTTTCTTGCCTTTTTGTTTGGACCTGTCTTTTTTGTATTGCTGGAAACCGCTGCCATAAAAGGTTTTAGGGCAGCTTTTGCCCTGGATATTGGGGTTATTCTGGCAGATATTATATTCTTGTTGATCGCTTATTTCAGTACCAACAAACTCCTGGATTCCATTAAAGATGATCCCGCGCTTTTTATCTTTGGTGGTGCGATTCTCACTACTTACGGCCTTATGAGCTTTATCCAGACCAAAAAAGTATTTAAAAGGGAAGAAGAGGAAACTCCTGAAATAAGAAAATTAAGCAAAAGTGATTACTTTGGCCTTTCTGCAAAAGGATTTCTGCTGAATTTTATAAATGTTGGGGTCCTGGGTTTCTGGCTTGGACTGGTAATCGTTTTTACCCCAAAAATGGGAATGCAGACAAACAGGATCCTGATTTTCTTTGCTTCGGTTATTGTTACTTATCTTATTGTGGATGTTGCCAAAATCCTACTTGCAAAAAAGCTTAACCGAAAACTGACTCCCAATCGTATTTACAGGATGAAAAAAGGCATAAGTATCCTTCTTATTTTTTTTGGTTGCATACTTATTTTTCAGGGAGCCTTTCCTAATCAGGCGAGTGAAATCAAAGATCAGATAGAAACTATTACACCCAATGACAGCGTGGGCCGGATAGAAAACTATCTGGAGTAATAAATTATATTATGCAAAAACCTTTTATTCTGTTCCTTTTATTCCTTTGGTGGCTTATGAATGTTACAGTCAGGTAAATGTAGATGAAAGTACCAAACAGACAGTTATCAACAATGGCATTGGCCTGGGAAGCGTAATTGCCGGGGTGACCTCCTGGGAAAGGAACAAATCCGTACTGCTGGCAGTTATCCATGCTTTTTTCAGCTGGTTTTATGTGATATATTTTGTACTTACCCGCAAAGAAAACGAGAGGAAATAAAAAAGATTTTTAATTCTTGTAGATTTTCAGATTGGCAGGTACAAAAAAAGCTCCCTTTTTAAGGAAGCTTCTTTGAGGCATCGAGCGGATTCGAACCGCTGTACAAGCTTTTGCAGAGCTCTGCCTAGCCACTCGGCCACGATGCCGTTACGGTTGGCAAATGTAATAAAATTTTATTTTCTGCAATCAAAAATCTAACGGGATTTGCTCCTGCTAACGGTTACCATGGCTACATTGCCCCCTATGGGAGGATTTATCTTCGAAACTTCCACCTTTACTTTCTGTACCAGCAGGATTTCCTCAAGTGTCCTGTTAATAATCCGTTCAGCCACGTTTTCAAGTAGTTTGGAACGAATGGCCATTTCTTCCTTAACAATTTTATTTAGGTGCACGTAATCTATAGTGTCTGCGAGGGCATCGGTTTTAGACGAGTGAGATAAATCTCCCTTTACGCTTAGATCTACCCGGTAATCGCTGCCAATTTTTCCTTCTTCGTCCAGGCAGCCGTGATAAGCAAAAACCCTTATGTTCTTAAGCTTTATTGTTCCCAAAGTAATGTTTTTGGCAAAGATAGCTTCTGCAGCCAAGAGAATCAAAGTCATGTGCTTAAAATTAACGATTCTTATAAGCAGGGAATATTTACAGAGACCTTATTTTTGATAACTTTGCGCTTTATTTAATCACTGTTATGTCTGAAGTAAAGAGATCACTCAATTTTATTGAGCAAATTATAGAAGAAGACCTGAAATCTGATTACAGCAAAGAGAAATTGAAATTCAGGTTTCCTCCCGAGCCAAACGGGTACCTGCATATTGGCCATGCCTCTTCCATATGCCTGAATTTTGGGTTAGGGGAGAAGTATAATGCCCCTGTAAATTTGCGTTTTGATGACACCAACCCTATAAAAGAGGAAAGTGCTTATGTAGATGCCATTAAGCGGGATGTGGAATGGCTGGGCTTTAAATGGGCAAATGAATGCTATGCTTCAGATTATTTCCAACAATTGTACGATTGGGCGGTGGATATGATTAAAAATGGCAATGCTTATGTAGACAGCCAGGCTTCAGAACAAATAGCAGAGCAGAAGGGAACACCTACCGAGCCCGGTAAGGAAAGCCCGTACAGAAACCGTTCCGCAGAAGAAAACCTGGAGCTTTTTGAAAATATGAAGAACGGGGAAACCGCTGAAGGTGCACACGTACTTAGGGCCAAAATTGATATGGCTTCTCCCAATATGCTTATGCGGGACCCGGTAATGTACCGTTGCCTGCATAAAAATCATCACCGGACCGGGGACGAGTGGAAAATTTACCCAATGTACGACTGGGCGCACGGGGAAAGCGATTTTATTGAAGGGATTTCTCATTCTTTCTGTACACTGGAATTCCTTCCGCACAGGGAGCTGTACAACTGGTTTGTTGAAAAAGTTAGTAAACCCGGCGACTTTAAACCTAAACAAAGGGAATTTGCCAGGAGAAATTTAAGCCATACCGTGGTAAGCAAGAGAAAATTGCTGCAACTGGTAGAAAGAGGAATCGTGACCTCCTGGGACGATCCCAGGATGCCTACCATTTCGGGACTCCGCAGGAGGGGCTATACACCGGCTTCCATTAAGAATTTTGCGGAATCTATTGGGGTAGGGAAGCGCGAGAATATTATTGATGTTGCCCACCTGGAATTTTGCGTGCGGGAAGATCTTAATAAAACCGCACCGCGGGTTATGGGCGTTCTGGACCCGGTAAAAGTGGTTATCACTAATTATGAGGAAGGAAAAGAGGAATGGCTGGAAGCCGAAAATAATCCGGAAGATGAAAGTGCCGGTTACAGGCAGGTCCCTTTTTCGCGTGAAATTTATATTGAGAGGGAAGATTTTAAAGAAAGCGCTAATCGCAAATTCTTCCGCCTTACCCTGGGCAAGGAAGTAAGGCTTAAGAATGCCTATATCATCAAAGGAGAAGATGTTGTTAAAGATGAAGAAGGTAATATTGTGGAAATTCATTGTACATACGATCCAAAAAGCAAAAGCGGCAGCGGCTCACCCGAATCACTGCGGAAGGTGAAGGGCACGCTGCACTGGGTTTCGGTTAAACATGCTTTTGAAGCTGAAGTGAGGCTTTATGACCGGCTTTTTACTGAAGAAGTGCCTGATGCTGATAAGGAGAGGGACTTTGTAGATGTTATTAACCCGGATTCTTTAAAACTTATTACGGGCTTTCTGGAACCAAGCCTGAAGGAGGCAGGCATTAATGAACATTTCCAGTTCCAGAGGATAGGCTATTTTTGTGTAGACAAAGATTCAAAAGAAGAAAAAAAGGTATTCAACCGCACCGTAACGCTGCGGGATTCCTGGGCAAAAAAGGGAAAAAATTAGAGCAATTTTGCTAACTTCCTTTTTAAGAATATTTTAGCATAGGATTTTAACATATTAACCGGTTATTAACAGCCATAGAAGCACTCTTCGGTTATCTTTGTTGGAAGTGTAATCTTAAACTTTAAACTATTATGGCAAATACAGGAAGTACTTTACTTGCATTAATAACCGGTGCTGCAATTGGAGCAGGCATTGGTATGTTATATGCGCCTGAAAGTGGAGAAGAAACCCGAAAAAAAATTAGGGAAGAATCAGATAAAGCCCAGAAAAACTTCAATAAGAAATATAAGGAAACCTCTTCAAATTTATCTGAAAAGGCAAAAAAGGCCCGTCATGATTTTGAAACCCGTCTTGAGGAAACACTTTCTTCAGCCAGCTATAAGGCCGATGATATTTTATCAGCAATGGAAGCAAAGCTGGAAGAGCTAAGAAAGCAAAACGCGAAATTGCAAAAAGACAGCAAAACTGAAGAAGTAAAAGCCAAGGCTAATAAGGCGGTAGTATAATAGAATATATGGCATTTGAGAAACTGAGCAACAGCATTAGGGAATTAAATGAAAATATCCAGACGCTTTCTAAAAGCAATGCTGAATATTTTAAATTAAAATTCTTCAAGCAGGGTATCAAAGGTGCCATTGGATTGGTGAACGCTTTACTCCTATTTTTCTTCGGGGTTTTTGCGTTGCTGTTTATTTCCTTTGCGGCTGCTGTCGCCATTAGTGCTGCACTGGATAGTCCCAGCGCGGGTTACTGGATAGTGGCAGGTTTTTATGTTTTAATCTTGATTCTCATATTGCTGTTTAGGAAGAAATTAGGAAAATTAATTCTGACCAAGGCTTCGGAGGCTTTCTTTAATTAAAAACAGATATGAAAAAGAGATATACGGACTTTCAGGAAATTGATCGCGATTTAAAAATACTGAAATTGCAAACGGAAATAGATAAGGAAGAAGTAAAGCTAAGTATAGACCAGGTTAAAGCTAATATGTCACCTGCATCTTTAGTAAGTAGCCTCTTTGGAAGTGTGGTGCAACGCGCTTTGGTTATGAAGGCAGCTTCAAAAATATTTGGTCTTAAAAAGCTCGTCTCTTCCAAATAAATTATCTCAGTTTATCATTAAATTACTGGCCTTTGAATCTTCAAAGGCTTTTTTTATTATAACATATCAATGCATAATTTTATCTTATAAAAATCAGCTTGAAATAAAAACTGCTGCAGGGATATTTCAGAAAAGAGGTATGTTATTTCTTTTTAGAAAAGATAAGGCGGCAGAAGTGCTTAAAATTAAAATCCCACCGGATTAAGTAGAAATAAATTATGGCCTGAAGCCTCCGTGACTTCAGGCCATAATTCCTTATAAGGTTTCTATAGCTTTTTCAACTCTTGACAACGTTTCTTCTTTTCCAATAAGTTCAGCTATTTTATACAAATCTGGTCCCTGCAGCGCACCCACCAGGGCAAGTCGGAGAGGTTGCATCACTTTTCCAAAACCGACCTCTTTTTTTCCTATCCACGTTTTAACCTCGGTTTGAAGATTATCAGCAGTCCAGTTTTCCACTTTCCCAAGCTCTGTTTTTAATTCATCCATTAAAGCTGAAGTATCATTCTTCCATGCTTTTTTGGCATTTTTTGGATCGTATGAGGTAGGGGACATGAAAAAGAAATAAGCCTGCTCCCACAAATCTTCTACAAAAACAGCACGCTCCTTTACAAGGCCCACAATCTCGCTTACATATTCTTTTTGCGGAGTGAAGCCTTTGTCTTGAAGTAATTTTTCAAATTCTGAAGTAAGGATAGCATTATCGGCTTTCTGGAAATAATGTTGTTGAAACCATTTTGTTTTTTCAGGATCAAATTTAGCTCCGCCTTTATGCACACGGGAAAGCTCAAATGCTTCAATTAGTTCTTCTAACCTAAAGAATTCCTGCTCCGTTCCGGGATTCCATCCTAAAAATGCAAGCATGTTGGTAACGGCTTCGGGAAAATATCCCTCTTCGCGGTAACCACTGGAAATTTCTCCTGTTTTTGGATCTTTCCATTCCAGCGGAAAAACAGGAAATCCCATTTTATCTCCATCGCGTTTGCTTAATTTTCCTTTTCCCTGTGGTTTTAAAATTAGTGGTAAATGCGCAAATTCCGGAGCCTTCCAATCAAAAGCTCTGTATAACATTACGTGCAGGGCAAGGGAGGGCAGCCATTCTTCCCCTCTAATAACGTGGGTTATCTGCATTAAGTGGTCATCTACGATATTGGCCAGATGATAGGTGGGCATTCCGTCACTTTTGTACAATACCTTATCATCCAGAATGCTGGTATCGATTTCCATCTCTCCACGAATCTCATCTTTAATATGAAGAATTTCCTTTTCGGGAGATTTAAACCGAACCACGTAAGGCTCGCCAGCGTCTATTTTATTTTTTACTTCTTCTTCTGAAAGTGAAAGGGAATTACTTAATTTTTCCCTGTTATGCCAGTTGTAGATAAAAGTTTTTCCTTTTGCTTCATGATCTTTCCGGTGACGGTCCAAATCTTCAGCACTGTCAAATGCATAATAGGCCTGCCCTGAAGAAATCAGTTTTTCAGCATATTCTTTATAGATTTCTTTTCTTTCGCTTTGGCGGTATGGGCCAAAATTTCCTTCTTTCCCGGGACCTTCATCAAAAGGAATTCCGCACCAGTTCAAAGATTCCACAATATAAGCCTCAGCACCATCTACATAACGATTCTGATCTGTGTCCTCAATTCTAAGGATAAAATCGCCATCATGTTTTTTTGCAAAAAGATAGTTGAACAAAGCCGTTCTTACGCCACCAATATGTAAAGGCCCTGTTGGGCTGGGGGCAAAACGTACGCGCACTTTAGCTGACATAAATTTTGAGTTTTAAGGCAAAGATACAACCTTATTGAAGCAATCCTAAATCTATTGTATCAGCATTTAATGCTGCCTCTTACATTATTCACGCAGAAGATATTGATCTAAAATTATTGTATTTTTAAGGCCAATATGAGGGAGGAGATGAATAGCTTTAGAAAGATACAGGATAAACTGGAAAGGTTTATCCAAAAATATTATATAAACCAGTTGTTACGCGGGATCATTTTGTTCCTGGCAGTTGGGCTTTTATATTTTCTGCTTACGCTGGCGATTGAATATTTCTTTTGGCTAAGCACTAGCGGAAGAACACTTTTATTTTGGATGTTTGTTGCCGTGGAAGTAATGCTTCTTGTAAGGCTCATCGCAATTCCACTGGTAAAACTGTTTAAGCTCTCCAAGGGATTGGACGGGGTGGAGGCTTCTAAGTTAATAGGTAGGCAATTCCCTGAAGTAAATGATAAGCTGTTGAATGTACTTCAGCTAAAAGAAAATAAAAATCAGTCTGATTTGCTTTTGGCGAGCATCGATCAAAAGGCCAAAGAGTTGCAGCCTGTTCCATTTTCTGCTGCGGTTAATTTCCGCGGAAATGTTAAGTATTTAAAATTCGCCGCTTTTCCTGTTGTAATTATTGCCGCTTTACTTTTTACCGGAAATTCCTCATTTTTTTCTGATAGTTATGAGCGTGTAAGCCATTATAACCGGGCTTATGAGCCACCGGCTCCTTTTTCTTTTAATATCCTGAATGATTCCCTTGAGCTTAATGAGAATGAAGATTTCACATTATCGGTTTCAACTATTGGGCAGGTTACTCCTGCCGAAGTCTCTGTTTCTTTTGATGGAAACACTTATTTAATGAGGAATATTGAGCCTGGCAAATTTCAATACCAATTCCGTAAGCTTAAACGGGATGTGGCTTTTCATTTAAGTAGTAATGAGGTTAACTCCGGATCTTATCATTTAAAGGTTGCTAAAGTACCCAAATTGGTGAATTTTGAAATGTCTTTGGATTACCCGGAATATACCAGCAAAAAGGATGAAATACTTACAGGCACAGGCAATGCGCAGATACCTGAAGGCACGATTGTTAGCTGGAAATTTTCAGCAAGGCAAACAGAAAGCATCAATTTTAAGAGTGAGGATACCGTTGTAAAATTAAATCCTTCCGGTACTGATTTCCTTTATGATATGCCTGTATATTCCAGCATGGATTATCAGGTTTCCACATCCAATAGTGAGGTTTCCAATTATGAACAACTATCATACAGGCTTCAGGTTAAAAAAGATGAATATCCCATAATAGAGGTGGAGCAAAGAATAGATAGTCTGGATGAAACCACCAGGTACATTAAAGGGCGTATAAGTGATGATTACGGAGTTAGTAGGGTGGAAATGGTATATTATGCTGAAGGTAATGAAGACAATCTTAAAGAAGTTGAGGTAGAAAATTTTACTGGAGCTGTTGACCAATTTCTTTTCATTTTTCCCGGAAATATTGAACTTGAAAGGGATACAAATTATAAATATTTCTTTCAGGTTTTTGATAATGATAGAATTAATGGGTCTAAATCGTCAAAATCTGAAGTATTTTCTTACAGAAAGAAATCTTTAGAGGAAATTGAAGATGAAAATCTTGAAAGGCAGAATGAATCCATTAACGGTATAAACAATAGCCTCGAGGAGATGGAAGAGGATGAGCAGGAATTGGAGGAGATTGAAAGAATTCAGAAGGAAAATAAAACGCTCGATTACAATCAGCGTAAAAAGCTCCGGGATTTTATAGAGCGTCAGAAAAGGCAAAATCAGCTGATGCAGAATTATTCTGAGAAATTAAAAAACAGTTTTGAAGATATTGAAAGTGAGGAGGAAAGTTCTTCTGAAGAGTTACAGAGAAGGATTGAATCGAACGAGGAGCGCCTGAAAGAGAGTGAGGCTATGCTTGAAGAATTGCAAAAACTTGCTGAAAAAATTAGCAGGGAAGAGCTTGGGGAAAAGCTGGAGCAAATGTCCAAAAACAATAAGATAAACAAACGAAGCCTTGAGCAAATGCTGGAACTTACAAAGCGTTATTATGTGGAGGAAAAAAAACAAAAGCTTGCGCGGGATTTAGAAAAACTTTCCCGGGACCAGGAGGAGTTAATGGAGCAGGAAAATAATGACCTGGAAAAGCAAAAAGAACTAACTGCGGAATTTGAGAGGTTTCGTGAAAAAATGAACGAACTAGAAAAAGATAATCAGGGTTTAAAGGCGCCTAAAGATTTGGGAAGAGAAGAGGTGGATGAAGAGGCTATAAAAAAAGACCTGAAGGATGCTGAAGAGAACCTTGAGAATAACAATAAGAAGAAAGCAGGAGAGAAACAGAAGGATGCTTCAGAAAAAATGGAAGAAATGAGTCGGCGTATGCAGGCACAAAGTGCGCAGCAGGAAGGGGAACAATTAGACGCAGATATTGAAACCCTGAGACAAATTCTGGATAATTTAATGAATTTCTCCTATGAACAGGAGGACCTTTTAAAGGAATTCAGGGAAATAGAAGAGGGAAATCCTGTTTATGCAGCTAAATTAAAAAAGCAGAACTTATTAAAGGAACATTTTGAGCATATAGATGACAGTCTCTATACTTTAGCTTTAAAGAACGAGATGATAAATGAAGAAATTACCCAAAATCTTACCAATATAGAATTTGATATTGATAAGGCTCTGGAAAGATTATCTGAAAGTGAAATACCGCAAGGTATCGCCAGCCAGCAGTATGTGGTGACGCGATCCAATAATCTGGCCTATCTTTTAAACAGGATTTTGGAAGCTATGCAGCAAATGGCTAATCCACACATGGGGAAGGGTTCTTCTGGGGAAGAAATGCAGCTTATGGATATTATTAAAAAGCAGGGCGAGCTGGGAGAGCAAATGCAGCAAGGAATGCGAAAGAGTGAGGGTAGAGGGGAAGGAAAAGAAAAGGGATCTGAAGAAGGGCTCAACGGGGAGCTGTATGAAATCTATAAGGAGCAGCAGAAATTGCGACAACAGCTGGAAAGCCTCCTGGAACAGGAAGGTGCAGGGAAAAATGGAGAAGCCATAAAGGAAAAAATGGAAGAGTTGGAGGAGCAGTTACTGGACAAAAAATTTGATCCCAAAAATGTTGAAAAAATGATTAACCTGCGGCATGAATTAATGAAATTTCAGGATGCTAAACTTCAGCAGGGGGATGATAATAAAAGGTCTTCAGAAACAAATGAAGCAGCGTTTCAAAAGGATAGAATTGATGATATTTTGCGTGCTAAAGAATATTTTAATGCTACCGAAATTTTAAATAGACAAACATTACCTTTGCGCCAAATTTATAAAGCAAAAGTAAAGGAATATTTTAATGGAGCAGAAGATTAATTTTTATGCTGAAAATGATTTCACACTTAAAGGAGAGGATTCCTATGAAGCGTGGATCAGGGAAATAATTTTTTCCGAAGAAAAAAAGCTGGGTGAGGTTAGTTATATCTTCTGTGATGACGAATACCTGCACAAAATAAATCTTGAATATTTAAAGCATGATACTTATACCGATATTATAAGTTTCGATGACTCCATGGGAAACATGCTTCAGGGTGATATTTTTATAAGTACAGAACGCGTGGAAGAGAATGCCAGGGAATACAATGTAACTTTTGAAGAAGAGCTGAAGAGGGTGATGGCCCATGGGATTTTGCACTTTTGTGGATATAAGGATAAAACTGAAAGCCAAAGCGCTTTAATGCGACAGAAGGAAAACGAGAAAATAAAATTGTTCCACGTGGAACAATAACAAAAAAAAGATTTTTTGGATGTTTGAAAAGGTGTATGATGTTATAGTAGTTGGAGCCGGGCATGCCGGTAGCGAAGCTGCAGCTGCAGCTGCCAATATGGGCTGCAAAACACTTTTGGTAACCATGAATTTGCAAAATATTGCTCAAATGAGTTGTAATCCTGCTATGGGAGGTATTGCAAAAGGGCAAATTCTTAGGGAGATTGATGCTATGGGAGGATATAGCGGGCTGGTTAGTGATACCAGTGCTATTCAGTTTAAAATGCTTAACAAATCTAAAGGACCTGCAATGTGGAGTCCCAGGGTGCAAAGCGACAGGATGCGTTTTTCTGAAGATTGGAGATTAAGATTGGAGCAGACTCCTAATCTGGATTTCTATCAGGAGATGGTGGCCGGATTAATTATTGAAGGCGGCAGGATTACCGGAGTTAAAACCTCCCTTGGCTTGAAAATAAAAGCGGAAAGTGTTGTTTGCACTAATGGCACTTTTCTTAACGGGCTTATCCATATTGGCGATAAAAATTTTGGCGGGGGTAGGGCAGGAGAACGAGCCGCTACCGGAATTACAAAAGATCTTATAGATACCGGTTTTGAAGCCGGTAGAATGAAAACAGGAACGCCTCCTCGGGTGGATGGAAGATCTTTGGACTATTCTAAAATGACAGAACAACCCGGGGACGAAATCCCTGGAAAATTTTCTTATTCGGATGAAACACGTCCGTTGAAAAAGCAAAGATCCTGCTACATGACATATACTTCTAATGAGGTGCACGAGATTTTAAAGGAAGGCTTTGACAGATCTCCGATGTTTAATGGAAGGATTAAGAGTATCGGGCCAAGGTACTGCCCCTCTATAGAAGATAAAATTAATAGATTTGCTGATAAGGACAGGCATCAGCTTTTTGTGGAGCCAGAAGGATGGAATACTGTAGAGGTTTATGTGAATGGTTTTTCAACTTCCCTGCCCGAAGATGTGCAGTTTAAAGCCTTGCGATCTGTGGCCGGATTTGAAAATGTGAAATTTTTCCGCCCCGGATACGCTATAGAGTATGATTACTTCCCGCCAACGCAGCTAAAGCATACCCTCGAAACAAAACTCGTGGAAGGTCTTTATTTTGCGGGGCAGATTAATGGTACAACCGGATATGAAGAGGCGGCCTGTCAGGGGTTAATGGCTGGTATTAATGCCGCGCTTAAAGTTAAGGAGAAGGAAGAGTTTATTCTGAAAAGGAACGAAGCTTATATAGGAGTTTTGATTGATGATCTTATAACTAAAGGAACTGAAGAGCCATACCGCATGTTCACTTCACGGGCAGAGTACCGGACCTTGTTGCGACAGGATAATGCCGATTTTAGGTTGACTGAAAAATCTTTTAAACTTGGATTGGCTTCAGAAAGCCGAATGCGTAAAATGGAAGAGAAGAGGGAAAAATCTCTTAATTTCGTGGATTTTCTGAAAAACACAAGTGTGGTCCCGGAGTATTCTAACCCGGTTTTGGAAGATAACAATTCGGCATTGGTGAAGCAAAGCGATAAAATTTTTAAAATATTTTCACGGCCTAATATTACTATGAATGACATTCGACAATTTCCTGGAGTAGATGATTATATTCAGGAAAATGGTCTTGATGAAGAAATGCTGGAGCAAACGGAAATTCAGGTAAAATATTCCGGTTATATTGAAAAGGAAAAGAATAATGCTGATAAGCTAAACCGGCTTGAAGAAGTCAGAATTCCTAAGAATTTTGACTATTCCGGTATTAAATCCATGTCCTTTGAAGCGCGTGAAAAACTTAATAAAATTCAGCCTACAACTGTATCCCAGGCCTCCCGGATTAGCGGGGTAAGCCCAAATGATATTTCGGTGCTTTTGGTTTATATGGGAAGATAGGTTTATGTTGTTCCACGTGGAACAAAAGCTTTTAAATGATAAAAAGACTTTTATTAATTCTTGTGATTCTACTTCAGTGGAGCTGTATTGTTACTCATAGAGTGGAGGATATGGAGCATTCAAAATTAGTGCTTCCTGAATCTGAAAATGGCCAGAGCGAGTTTAAATTTCAAAGTAAATTAAGGAAGGAAAAAACAAGACAATGGCTCAGGAATTATTTAGGCTTACCGGCTAAAGACGATCTTGTGCTTTCAGAAGTTAAACTTTTTCCAGACATAGATTATACATTTTGGATTAGTGTAAATCTGTCCCACGATCGGGAAAAGAGCATTTATCTCCATGAGGTTTTTGATGCAGACCAGGAGGCGGAAACGCATGAGGGCCCAATTAAATTTTTTGTTTCTATATGGGTAACCGACGCTTTGGGTGAAGATCACTTGAGTAACAATTCTATTTTTAAAGAAAAGGTATATCAGTATCTTCTGGAAATGGAAAAGGAATTTGAAGCATTTTCAGAAGAAAGTCCAGATCATAATTTTTTTAATGGCTGATCAAAAACATTTTATTTCCTGTAAAGATTATCTTGTTTCCGGAGAAGAATTTGATCTTTTTTGGCATCCTGAATTTGAAATTTTGGAAACCAAACCCGTTCCTCCGGCTCTTGATTTTTATTATTCCAGTGACCAATATATTTCCCATACAGATTCCAAAGAAACGATAACTGAAAAAATCTATCAGAAGGTTAAAGAATATATGTTGGGTAAAAAAATTTCCTGGATAAGACACTACAAAACCTCCGGAAAGCTTTTGGATGTAGGAGCAGGAACAGGTGATTTTTTGAATTGTGCCCGTAAAAATCATTTTGAAATCCATGGGGTGGAACCAAGTGACTCTGCACGGGGAATGGCTATGAGAAAGAACATTTCGCTTGCAAAAAAATACGAGGAGCTAAATATTAAAAAATTTGATGTTATCTGCCTTTGGCATGTTTTGGAACATGTTAAGGATCCTAAAGCAGAATTAGATAAACTGGCAGGCTTATTGGAAAAAGATGGCTTGCTTGTGGTTGCGGTTCCAAATTTTAAAAGTTTTGATGCGGAGCATTACAAAGAACATTGGGCGGCTTATGATGTACCAAGGCATTTATTTCATTTTTCTCAAAATGGAATACAGTCCCTTTTTTCGAAACAGGGTTTTAAATTAATAACGAAAAAGCCTTTAGTCTTCGATTCGTTTTATGTAAGCCTGCTATCTGAAAAAAACAGTACAGGATCTTCAAATTATTTCAAAGCTATTATAAATGGCTTAAAATCTAATCTAAAGGCAAAATCTTCTACGGAATATTCCTCTATTACCTATTTCTTTCAAAAAAGGTAAACAAGCCAGTTTTAGCTCTAATAGCAGCTCCTCTTTAATAAAGACAGGTTCTTGTATGAATCTTCCGAAAAAAGCCCGCAGATTGGCTTATTTGAACTGGTTTTTTATAGAAATGGCTTATTGGAAAAATTTTATCTATAAAATATTGCTATACGAAAGGCTTTTCATAATTAATAACCAAAAGACCTTTTCTAATTTAACTTTATTACATTTGCTCAAAATTTAATTTTAATATCATGAAAAGATTATTAGCGGTTTTAGTTCTTGGGGTATTGTTTACTTCCTGTAACGAAGAAAAAACAGCGTATGTTGATACTACTAAATTGATTAAGGAGTATAAGGAAATGGAGGAAGTTCAGGCAGATTTTACTTCTAAATCAGATTCTGTAAGAGCGCAATTAGATTCTGCAGCAAGGGCGTTTCAGCAGGAAGTACAGGCTTATCAGTCTGAAATGAATTCTTTAAGCCAGAGCCAGCGCCAGGAAAAAGAGCAGGAGCTTATGAGAAAGCAGCAAATGCTTCAGCAACAACAGCAAATGCAGGGAGGGCAGTTACGTGAGCAGAGTGATGCTGTTATTGATTCTATAGTTACCAAAGTTAAGAATTACGTGAAGGACTATGGTGAAGAAAATAATTACACCTATATCTTCGGTTCTAATGAATCTGCAAACATTATGTACGCCAAAGATGGCAAAGATCTTACAGAAGAAATTCTTGAGAAATTAAACGCTGAGTATAGCGGAGAATAAATTATAATTTGTATCTATTTAAAGGGCTGCCAAAATTGGCGGCCCTTTTTGTTCCTAAATTTGTGTTAAACAATTAAATTTATTAATTTGATAAAAATTGCTGGTGAAAAATTAGAATAATTTAATTACTAATTTAAAGACTTACTGGAGATGAGTACTTATAAGAACCACCTGTTAGAAAGAAAGAAACCAAAATTAAAACGTAATGAAAAGGATAGGAAGTATGATAATTTAATGGTTGCATTATTCTTTATCTTCCTTGTTTCGCTAATCTTTATTACCAGATAGTTATTTACAAGACCCATTAAGGAATTATACATGGCGAATTATGACAGGAGATATACGCCAAAAATAACTACAATAAAATAGCCTGTAAGTGTAAATGCACCGGCATAATCTTTAGCTATTCTTTGTCCAAAAAGTAACATAAGCAATACTATGGCTGCCAGAATGCAGGTATAGAGCGCAAATATTTTATTGTCATTTACAAGCAGGCCAATAATACCTCCTATAGCTAAAAGTCCTGTAATTACTTCCAGAATAAGAATAATTCCAAGCATTACAGGAACCAGCCCTGCAAGAAAGGTTTTGGAAAAATGTTCATTTAACCAGGCATTGTTCCCATTCCAGTCTGTGGCTTTATCCAATCCGGACTGGAGGAATGTTATCAGAATAAATATCAGAATCAGGATTTCAGTAGGATAAACGAGAAAATTTTCCATGCTTAGGCTGCTTTTTTGTGTAAAAACCTGGTTAATCTAATAGAAAGGTCGGTAAAAATTATTTTAGCATTCCCGTTCCTTTCAATATGATAGATAGCTTCTTCAAGCGCATTGGTAATTTGAACAATATTGCCGCCATGTATAAAGGGAGCAAATTTTTCCAGTTTAAATCCTGGCGTACCGGGAGAAAGATAAACCAGTTTATTAGCCCTGTAATTCATCATTAAAGCCTGGCGGAAAAAATCTATGCAATACTGAAGGAAACTTTTTTGCACTTCCCTTCCCATTCCGGCAACTTCCTCACTCCATGCAATCAATTCTAAAACAGTGGCTTTATTTCCTTTCGCTTTAAAGGCCGTTCTTACCCATTGTATGAACCATTGTTCAAACTGCTCATCGCCAGAACTTTTTTGTAAAAGATGCAGCGCTTGGGTGTAACTGCCATTAGCCTGGTGAGCGAGTTGCATGGCTTCGTTCCTGTCGCAGTTTTCATCTTTTACCAATGCTTCAGCAATGTCAGTTTCTGCAAGAGGCGGAAAATGTAAGGTTTGGCACCTGGAACGAATAGTCTGGATAATTTGTTCCTCGTCTTCAGTTATTAAAATAAAAAGAGTCTTATTTGGCGGTTCTTCAATAAGCTTCAGCAGCTTGTTTGCCGCCGTAGTATTTATCTTTTCCGCCATCCATATCAACATCACTTTAAACCCGCCTTCATAAGATTTTAAAGAAAGGGATTTTACAATATCCTGGGCTTCATCTACACCTATCTGGCCCTGTTTCTTTTCAATACCTATTTCCTGGTACCAGTCCATTAGATCTCCGTAGGGATTTGTTGAAACAAATTTTCTCCATTCTGTAAGAAAATTAGAAGAGACCGGGTGGCTTTTAATTTTATCATTGGTTGCCACAGGAAAGGCAAAATGTAAATCGGGATGAGAAAGATTTCTGAATTTAAGATTGCAGGAAGTATTGCCACTATCATTTTCAGCATTTGCATTTTTACAAAGAATATATTGGGCGTATGCAATAGCCATGGGTAAAGTGCCGCTGCCGCTTTTTCCTACAAAAAGTTGGGCATGCGGAATCCTGTTCCTGTCGGCAGTGGTGGTAAGGTGGTTTTTAAGGTGCGGTAATCCTATGATATCTGAAAAAAGCATAAGCAAATATATAATTTATATGCACTTTTATATCTTAGGAAAAAATTATATTTGTAATGAACCAGTCCCTTAGGGACCATTAACTAACAGGCCTTTTAAAGCCTTTTCTATAGTTTAAGGCCGAAAAAAATATTTTTGATGAAAACATTAGACGATTACAATTTTAAAGATAAGCAGGCATTAATCAGGGTAGATTTTAATGTTCCTCTTAATGAAGATCTTGAAGTTACCGATGCCACCAGGATTGAAGCTGCAAAACCCACTATTCAGAAAATTCTTGATGATGGCGGGAGTGTCGTTTTAATGTCTCACCTGGGAAGGCCTAAAGGGAAAGAGGAAAAATTTTCCCTTCGCAATATTGTTGACAAGGTTACTGAAATAGTTGGTGTGGAGCCAAAATTTGTTGAAGATTGTGTGGGGCCTGAAGTTCAAAAAGCCGCTGATGATCTAAAACCTGGTGAAATTCTCTTATTGGAAAACCTGCGTTATCATGAAGAAGAGCAGGAGGGAGATAAGGATTTTGCTAAAAAGCTTTCTCAACTTGGGGATATTTATGTAAATGATGCATTTGGAACAGCGCACCGTGCACATGCATCTACAACAATCGTTGCTAAATATTTCAAAGAAAAATGTTTTGGTTATCTTCTTGCTAAAGAAATAAAAAGCCTGGATAAGGTGCTTCATAGTAAAGAGAAACCTGTAACCGCAGTACTTGGAGGGGCTAAAGTGTCTTCAAAAATTACCGTTATCGAAAATATTCTGGATAAGATCGATAATTTGATAATTGGTGGCGGAATGACGTACACCTTCATTAAAGCGCAGGGTGGCAACATTGGGGCTTCCCTTGTTGAAGATGATAAGCAGAAATTAGCTTTGGAAATTCTTGAAAAGGCAAAACAAAAAGGTGTTCAGGTGCACTTACCGGTAGATTCGGTTATTGCGGATAGTTTTTCTGAACAGGCCAGCACGCAAATAGAAAAAGTAGACAGTATTCCTGCCGGATGGATGGGATTAGACGTTGGGCCAGAGACCTTGCGCAACTTCTCAAAAGTGATTTCAGAATCAAAAATTATCCTGTGGAACGGCCCTCTTGGTGTTTTTGAAATGGATACTTTTGCAAAAGGTACCATTCAACTTGGGGAAGCTATTGCAGATGCAACAGCTAAAGGCGCGTTTTCCCTTGTAGGCGGTGGTGATTCTGTTGCTGCTGTTAAAAAGTTTGGCCTTGAAGATAAGGTGAGCTACGTTTCTACCGGAGGTGGTGCCATGCTGGAGATGCTGGAAGGAAAATCTCTTCCCGGGATTGAAGCAATAGGAAAATAAAGGAATGAATTTTGCGTTGATTAAGGTCAACATTGAATACAAAATTATGATAAGAAGGGGAATTTTAGTGGTTTTTTCTCTTTTGGCATTCTCCGGATATTCGCAGGAGAAGAAATCCAAAAAACAGGTAGAGAAGGCCAATTTCAGGGTGCAGATATTTCAAAAATCTAGCGATACTGAAATAGAACTTGCTGAACCTGACCCCGAATATAAAAACAGAATCCCGATCTCGGCCGTAGTTCGGGATTCTTCAGTTGTAGCTTTAGAAGATTTGCCGCGGGCCAAAGCTATAGATTCTGTATGGAAATCAGAATTGCTGAATTCCGATCTTTTTGAAACCATTCATCAGGGAATCCTGGAGCAGGATTATTCAGAAGTGGTGTATAAAGATTTACCTACAGATACTCTTAAGGCGAGGCTTAAAGACCTTAATTCCCGCACCCCTTTCAATATTGAATACAATCCAATCCTGGAAAGTGTAATCAAATCTTATCTTAAGCGGAATAAAAAAGCCATGGAGCGATTAATGGCTTTAAGCGATTATTATTTTCCGCTTTTTGAACAGGAACTGGATAAGTACGACATTCCACTGGAAATAAAATACCTGGCGATAGTAGAATCGGCCTTAAACCCAAGAGCCCGCTCCCGTGTAGGCGCAACCGGCTTATGGCAGTTTATGTTCGCTACCGGAAAAATGCATGATCTTAATGTAAGTTCCTATGTAGACGAGCGTATGGATCCTGTAAAGTCTACAGAAGCGGCGGCAAAATATCTTGCCGCACTTTATAAGACATTTGGTGACTGGGACCTTGTCCTGGCCTCTTATAATTCCGGTCCCGGAAATGTTTCCAAAGCAATTAGAAGAAGCGGCGGATCTGTGGATTACTGGGATCTAAGAAGATATTTGCCAAGGGAGACTGCGGGGTATGTGCCGGCTTTTCTTGCCACGCTTTACATTTTTGAATATGCCGATGAGCACAATTTTCAACCCAATCGCCCTGATGTTGCCTATTTTGAAACAGATACGATAAGGGTTAAGAAAATGCTCGATTTTGACCATATTTCCAAAATAACGGGCACAGATAAAGAAATGCTGCAGTTCCTGAACCCCAGCTATAAACTAGACATTATTCCGTTTGTAAAGGGAGAAAATTATACGCTAAGGCTTCCAAGGCCTGCCACTGGTGTGTTTGTGGCTAATGAAGCCGCTATTTATCAATACGTGGAAAAGGAACTGGCAGAAAAAAAAGAGGAACTCCCGCGCTATGTTGAAGCAGAAGATAAGGTAAGGTACAGGGTTCGTAGCGGGGATTATTTGGGTAGAATTGCCGAAAGATATGGCGTGGGCGTGAGTGAAATTAAAAGGTGGAATAATTTAAGAAGCAACAATTTACGCATTGGGCAGTATCTTACGGTTTATCCCAGAAAGCCCGCAGTGGTCAATAATGAGAGGGAGAAAAGCTCTGGAGGTAACAATCCTAAAACCTATACAGTTAAGAATGGAGATTCCCTTTGGAGCATTTCAAAAAAGTTTCCGGGAGTTACGGTACAGAATTTGAGGGTTTGGAATGAAGTGAGTGGTAACAACCTTCGCCCTGGGATGAAACTAAAGGTTTCCAAGGGATAGCTTCTAAACCAAAACCAAAAAAATGAAAAGTAATTTAATTCTTCTTTTTAGCCTCATCTTTTTTATTTCCTGCAAAAATGATTCTGAAGAAAATGTACGGGTATTAGCAGATTCTTCCGGGAATATTAATCAGGTCACCGTAGTAATGGAGAACAGCCTTTGGGAAGGTGAAGTTGGAGAAGTGGTAAGGGACGAGCTTGCTGCTCCTGTAGACGGCCTTCCGCAGGAGGAGCCTTTATTTTCCTTAAGCCAGATTCCTCCGCAGACGTTTTCAGGATTTGTTCGTAAAAACCGCTTATTTCTTCTGGTTGAAAAAGGAAAGCAAAAGGATTTCCAGGTAATTAGGGAGGAATATGCCAAACCGCAAACCGGTGTTGTGGTGCGTGGGGAGGATAATGAAGAAATAAAGGAAGTAGTTAGGGAGCATTCAGATAGTATTATAAAAATCCTGAAGATAACTGAACTTAGGGAAAAACAGAGAAGAATTGGCAAATCGCTGAAAAACGACGAAAAACTGGAAGAGAAATTGGATGTTTCGCTTAAATTTCCTTCGGCTTATCGTTATGCTATGGATGAGGACGATTTTATCTGGATAAGAAAAGAAATCCCTAAAGGCCTGATGGAAATTCTTGTGTATGAAGTTCCGCTTTCGGCCATAGAAAAAGATACCAATGTGATTGGCAATATTATTAAAATGCGTGATTCCATAGGAGAAAAATATATTCCCGGCCCTGTGGAAGGCAGCTATATGCAAACAGAAGAGGCTTATGCGCCATACCTGTTTGAGACAGAAATTGACGGGCACTTTGCCTACGAAACCCGCGGAACCTGGGATGTAAAAAATGCTTTTATGGCCGGTCCTTTTGTTAATTACGCGGTAAGGGATGAAGAAAACAACAGGTATGTAATCCTGGAAGGGTTTCTGTTTTATCCTTCCATGTCAAAAAGAGACAATATGTTCGAGTTGGATGCGATTTTACAATCCGCCAAAATAAATTAAAAACAAAA
>NZ_JAVRHQ010000069.1:0-1443 GCF_031846485.1 Autumnicola tepida | reverse complement strand
TAACGGTTACGGTTACCGCAAGTTGCGGGAGTAGGGATGCGGACTTGTCGGATTAACTATTTTCTTTCCTGGTTACTAAAATTACACTTTTTCGATAAAACCCGTTATTTGCGGTGAACCGATGTTACCTGCAGGCAATTATAACTTTAATAATTTATGCAGTAATTTCTTTATTTTGATAATCTCATCCTTTGTTGGATATTTTGAATTTCCAAAAAGTTTATGAGCAGACTTATATTTTATCTTATAAACCCCTTTTTCAATTAATTCTTTCTTATTTAGATGATTATTTTTACTAGTAAATAGGGACGGGTATATGAGCAACACTATAGCTTGATCTTTAAATTTGGCAACTATTTTCTTTGTGGCTTTTTTACTTATACCACTGACAACAATTACAATAAATTTAGTTTTTATGATAGTTGTAGAAATGTCTATACCTTCTTGCCATTTAAGTTTTGTAAATGGAGGCCTAGTTCCTCTCTTTACAGAATAATATCCTCCTTTATTAATGACACTATTTATTGCTCTAGCTTCATAATTTTTAGGATTAAATATGAATATTGGATTTAAATAATCCAATTTTTTAAAGGTAGGTTCTAATTTTTCTGAATGTTTTTCAAGTGTATATGGTGAAGTGTCAACTTCATTACTTGAATAGAAGTGATGATATACATATTCTTTATTATTTTTATTTCTCTGGTAATTTAATCGAACAAGTGTTCTATAATCAACTATCAATTGGAAAATTTGTTCTGCGCTTGTCGCAAACGTGAATAATTTAATGTCTTTCTTGCAATACCATTCTATCAATTTATTAGTTTCAATAGATGTGATTGCAGCCGCAAAAACTTCATCATTATGATAATTTGGATTAGTTTTCTTGATAGACTCGACCACTTTAGGTAAAGTCTCCAACTTTTTTATAATTACATCGGGAAATTTTAATTTAATCGCATTAAATTGATATATATCTTTCATGGGTACTGGCCTTACACCATCTTTACTTGATGTATAATATCTAATGTAATTTTCTTTAATGTTTCCATCTATATGTAATAGATGTTTTTCTTCAACTTCACTAATTTTTAGATTTACGTCATAAACATCAAGAATGAATGATATAATTAATCTAAGATCATTTAATAAAGAAAATTTGACAATTTTATATAGTAAGATTTTTGATCTTTTAATCTCTAATTTTCTAGGTACTATAGAGGTAAAATAGTAGAAAATATATGCTGCAATTATACTATATGATAATATTAAAATGACATTATTTATCTTTTCAACGTATGGTTTTTCGAATATTGATGGAATTAAAGGTATGATCCGAAACTCAATCCATAAAATCATCCAAATGGTCAATAATAATATAAAAATCAGGTATTTATTAATTTTCCTCATTGAATGAATTCACAATGTTTATTGCTTGCAGGTAAC
>NZ_JAVRHQ010000068.1:0-1564 GCF_031846485.1 Autumnicola tepida | reverse complement strand
CTATCTGGATTTCTATAAATGCCATCAATAAAGTGTTTGAAATTTTGTGGTAAACTAGTTGATGAAATCATTGATGTTTTCAGCGTTCCAGGAATTGTATCAGGTTGTTCTCCATTGCGATAATAATCTTCTATAGAACCAGGTATTCTTCTTTTAATAAATTCAACCTTTTTTAAATTGCCTTCATCCATCATACGTCTGTACAATCTACCGTGAACTATATTATTGACTTTCACTGTATAAATCTGATAGCCTTGTGCCTTTATATAACGGTTAAGTGTTTTTCGAAAAATAGTTTTAATCCCAAACTTTGCTTTACGTTGTAAAATTAAAGCTCCTCTATCTCGTTCTGTTGGAATTTTAGCATAGAAAAAAATGTTTCTAAAGGCGGCATGATTTCTTTGAACATCAAAGCTATCTTCTCGATTCTCCAAATCTCTAATTTGGTATTCTTCCCCGCTTACTCCAGTAGAAAAATGTCCATAAACAGTACGATTTTCCATATCTACTGTAGGAGGTTCTTCTAATGTGATATGAATAGCAGTAGTTTGTCTCTCATCTTCAGTATTCAAGATATTCTGAAAAATGGAATTTAGGTAATTTTCAAAAATCTCAAGAAAATCATCTTCTCCATTAAATCTGCTTAATATTTGATCATTTTTATTTCTGTCTTGAATTTTTAAAATATAAGTTGAAAGTAAAATTTTGTCCATATTGTATCTTGATTAGTATTGTGCCCAACGGTTACGGTTATGGACAAGTAGCGGGAATAAGGACGCGGATTTGTCGGCTTAACCTTTTGTTTCTTGGTTTTCTAAATTACACTTTTATCGGCAAAACCCGCTATTTGCTATAACCGATGTTAGCATTTGTTAGTGCTGAGTTAGAATCTCTATTTCAGCTTTTAATTTTGGAAGGTGAATTTGCAAAATTGACCAGATGTTTTCATCAGAGATATTATCGTAAGCGTGAATTACTTGATTTCGTAATCCGATAATGGATTTTGCATTTGTAATCTTATTTTCAAAATTTGAATCCCTCTTGATAATACGATTTATAGCTTCTCCAATTATTTCCAAATCTCGTTCGACAGCTCTTTTGAGCATTAGATTTTCTTTGTATTTAAAGAAGTTCATTTCTGAACCTTCAAAGTAACTGTCGATTTCCTCTATGGCAAGTTTTATATCAAATAACCATTTTAATATTCTTTCATCCATACACCAATTCTTTAGATCGGTTTATTGATTTTATTAAAATGGGATTTTTTAAAGTTTGTTCTTCTAACAGATCAATTTCTCTTCCGAGAAGTTTTTTTAAATCTTCTTTAAAGCTCATATAATTATCGAAATAGTTAGCCAAGTCAAACTTTTTAAATCGGACGAGAAAATCAATATCACTATTTTCAGAGAAGCTTTCTTTTAAAGCAGATCCAAATAAGTACATTTTGTCGACATTGTGCACTTCACAAAGTCGGTTTAATTCGTTTATATGATTTTCAAGAATGTTCATATTTCAAATTTAAATAAAATTCCGCTTGAAACTTTATTCTTTGTTAAAATATAAT
>NZ_JAVRHQ010000067.1:0-1679 GCF_031846485.1 Autumnicola tepida | reverse complement strand
AGCTTTAATTTATGAAAAAAGAACATCTTGAGATCACATTAAAAATTATTGTTTCATTATCGGCTGCATTTATCGTTATATACACATTTATTTTAATTGATATTCCTGAGAAATTTGATAAAGGTTATGAAATTGGGCTTTTATTATTTAATTTATCATTTAGCATAATTTCAGCATTTATTTTTTACCTACTAATTGATTTCTATCCAAAACAAATAAGGAAAAAAGAATTATTGTCTAGTCTTGAAATTTATTTAAGTCGAATTGAGGAAACATATAATACAATATTAAAAAACCTAGATTATAATAATCTTGAAATAGATACGCTAACATATAAAGATTGTTCTAAAGAGGATTTGAAAATAGTAATGTCAAATACAAACCCTAATTTCAAAACTGATGTAAATACTCTAACCAAACAAGGACTGACAATTTCAGAATTGATAAATGTACAAAAAGGATATGTGGAAAATCAAATTACTGAACTCGAAAAGCATATAAATTTTTTAAGTACAGACTTATATAAAGAACTTGTTAACTTAAAAGCAATTGATCTAACTCTAATATTTAGAGCTGGAACAATTATGCTAAATAGAATTAATTCACCAAACAATGATTTTGGCATTTTTTCTGACCAGTTTTATGACTACATAATAAAAGTCAGAAGTATAAGAAACGAATGGAATAATAATCTAAAAAACTAAAGCTAACACCGTATATAAAAAATAGCGGTTTAGTCGCATAAACGAAACAAAAGGAATAAATTAAAGATCAATTATAACCCGAAAAGTTAGTGTATAAAATCCACTACTTTTCATATACAAACACGTTATGCTTTATATGTAAAAAAGATTCAACAAGAAATAAATTAAAAAGAAAAAAGGCTAAATTTGAAACAAACCTTGTAAAGATGAGTAATCGTACCATTTCTGTAGATTTTCCAACCGATATTCTCTTAGCGTTAAATGAGTCAGAAAATGATTTAAAGAAACGTATTAAGATAATGTTAGCCATTCAATTATATAAAGCTCAGAAATTGACAATTGGCAAGGCAGCTCAACTTTCAGGGCTTTCCCGACTAGAATTTGAAACTGAACTTTCTAAAAATAAAATTTCAATATCAAGCTTAACTGAAAAAGATGTACTAAAAGATATTGAAAAACTTAGGTAAATATGAAAAACGGACTTGTAATTGCCGATGCAGGACCTATTTTCTCCCTCGCAATAATTGATAAATTAGAACTCCTAAATAATTTATTCGATGAAATAAAAATTCCAAATGCAGTTTGGGAAGAAATAACTTTAAAGAAGAATACGGAATACTATAGAAAAATCAGAATTTTTTTTGAACCGAAAGTCGTTAAGATATCTAGTTTTAATGAATTAACTTTTATAATGGATTATGGAGAATCGGAATCAATTATACTTTATAAAGAATTGAATGCTCAGTTTCTTTTAATAGATGATAAAAAAGCAAGAACAATAGCTGAAAATTTTAATATTGAATGTATCGGTACATTAGGTTTATTATCAATAGCAAAATCTAAAGGATTATTAGACGAATTGAGACCGCTATTTATCCAATTTCTCCAAAACAACAGATATTATTCTCTAAAGTTGTTAAATAAATTATTGGAGAATCATAAGGAGCAGAAGATAACATACAAAGCATAACATCG
>NZ_JAVRHQ010000066.1:0-2149 GCF_031846485.1 Autumnicola tepida | reverse complement strand
CAGGAACTTTATCAAAAATATTCGGCAGATCAGCCAATAATAGATTATCACAACCATTTACCTCCCAAAGAGATCGCGGAAGACCGCAAATTTGAAAATATCACCCAGGTGTGGTTGGCGGGAGACCATTATAAATGGCGTGCCATGCGTACCCTGGGGGTGGATGAAAAATATATTACCGGCGATGCTTCAGATAAGGAAAAATTCCTTGCCTGGGCAAAGACGGTACCGCATACGCTTCGGAATCCGCTTTATCACTGGACGCATCTGGAGCTGAAAAGGTACTTCGGAATAGATGAACTGCTGAATGAAGAATCCGGGGAGCGCATCTATGAAGAAGTCAACCGGCAACTTCAGCAACCAGAGAATTCCTGTCGGGGACTGCTGAAAAAGATGAACGTGGAAACGGTTTGTACCACGGAAGATCCTATAGATAACCTGCAATATCATCAGCAAATTGCCAAAGAAGACATTGGTATTAAAGTAAGTACTGCTTTCAGGCCCGATAAAGCGGTGCTGATTGATGCGGAAGGCTTTAATGACTATCTGGATAAACTGGCGAAAGTTGCTGAAATGGAGATCGATTCTTATGAAGACCTGCAAAATGCCCTTCTAAAGCGTATAGAATATTTTCACGACAATGGTTGCAGGCTTTGCGACCATGGGTTGAATTATGTTTCATTCGAAAGCTTTACCGAAGAAGAAATTGCCGGAATTTTCAGAAAGAAGAGGGAAGGAGAAGATATTTCTAACCTGGAAGCTGAAAAATTCAAAACAGCCATCCTGCTGTTTTTAGGTGAAAATTACCATAAAAAAGGCTGGGTGCAACAATTCCATCTTGGCGCACTTCGCAACAATAACAAAAGAATGCTTAGGCAACTGGGACCGGATACCGGCTGGGATTCTATCGCAGATTATAGTCAGGCGGAAAACCTGTCTGCATTTTTGGATGCTCTGGACGGAAAAAATAAACTTACTAAAACCATACTGTATAACCTTAATCCTTCCGATAATGAAATTTTTGCTACGATGATAGGAAATTTCAATGACGGCAGCGTTAAAGGAAAAGTGCAGCTTGGTTCCGGCTGGTGGTTCTTAGACCAGAAAGACGGCATGGAAAGACAGATGAACGCCTTGTCCAATATGGGACTTATCAGCTGCTTTATAGGAATGCTTACCGATTCCAGAAGCTTTTTATCCTTTCCGAGGCATGAATACTTCAGGAGAGTGCTGTGCAACCTTTTTGGTAAGGAAATGGAAAGTGGTGAACTGCCAAAAGACATGGAGCTGGTTGGAAAAACCATAGCAGATATCAGCTATAATAATGCCAAAGAATACTTCAGTTTCTAATGCAGCATCAAAAAGATAACAAGGGAAAAACAGTAACTTTTGGGGAAGTAATTATGCGATTATCGCCTTCA
The DNA here is from genome assembly GCF_031846485.1 of Autumnicola tepida. Classification (NCBI taxonomy): domain Bacteria; kingdom Pseudomonadati; phylum Bacteroidota; class Flavobacteriia; order Flavobacteriales; family Flavobacteriaceae; genus Autumnicola; species Autumnicola tepida. The sequence goes on along the minus strand of NZ_JAVRHQ010000066.1, from coordinate 728 downwards.
GAAAACCGCAAATTACAACAGTCCAACAAGATGGATTTCTTTTTTGGAGGCACAGAGATGAATGTGGCGGCTTCACTATCTTATTTTGGCGTTAAAACCCAGCAGGTCAGCAATGTTTCCAACGATTTGGTGGGCGATGCGGCCATAGCGGCCATGCGGCAGTTTGGGATAGACGTTTCCGCGGTAAATAAAGTGGATCATCCGCTGGGCCTGTACTTTTTGGAAGTTGGATCTTCCATGCGGCCAGGCAAAATTGCCTATAACAGGCTACATGGGTCTTTTGCCAATATTAGCCCGGAACAGGTGGATTGGGAAAGTGTGCTTGAAAATTGCGAATATCTGCACTGGACTGGTATTTCCCCGGCCATTTCAGAAGGCGCTTATCTTACTTTAAAAGAAGGCCTGGAACTGGCAAATAAGAAAGGGATTACCATTACGGCCGACCCCGCCTATCGTAGCAACCTCTGGAAATACGGGAAGGACGGTCACGAAGTTCTAAAAGAACTCACCTGCCTTTCAAGTATTTTTATAGGAGGCGTGAACGAGATCAATGAAATTATGCATACCGATTTCTCTTTTGAGGAAGAAGGTTTTATTGCCGCTGCTAAAAAGCTGATGGAAGAATGCCCGAATATCGGGAAGGTCTTTGATAAAGTACGAACGGGGGTGAGTGCTTCCTGGCAGAAGATTTACGGCAGGGCCTGGACCGGTAAGGAATACCTCACTAC
>NZ_JAVRHQ010000065.1:0-2236 GCF_031846485.1 Autumnicola tepida | reverse complement strand
ATAAACCTGTTTTATATCATTTTATAAGGTACCTAAAAGAATTAAAATTAAGGGAACTATTGAATTGAAAGGGATACAGGTAGCCACGATCAAGTATTGAATCAATTTAATTGGCGTTGTCCTTTCGTTTTTCTCCAATTATTTCATCCAATTTATTGATGTCTGAACTCAACTTATTTTCCAGCACCCTCGCATAGATTTGCGTGGTAGACAGTTTCGTATGCCCTAGTAGTTTTGAAACAGTTTCAATAGGTACACCATTGGAAAGAGTCACTACAGTAGCAAAAGTATGCCTGGCGGAGTGAAACGTAATTTTCTTTTTGATGCCGATAGCATCCATAACGTCTTTCAAATATTTATTGGTCTTCTGGTTAGATATAACCGGAAAAACTTCATTTGATCCTTTTTCCGGATGTTCCTTATATTTTTTAATGATTTCTTTGGCAGGGTTCAGTAACGGAACCTTTACAGATTGCTGGGTTTTTTCCCGTTTAGTATAAATCCAGTCCTTGCCATCCATGCCTTTTACAAGGTTATCTGTGGTTAGTTCTTTAAGCTCTGTATAAGTTAAGCCGGAATAGCAGGAGAATACAAACATATCCTTTATACGTTCAAGAGAAGTACTGGTAAAGACCGTATCTTCCAATATATGTAGTTCTCTTTCGGTTAAAAATTGCCGATCATTCTTCTCAAACTTAAAACTATAGCTCTTAAAGGGGTTTTTCTCTAGCCATTCTAATTTTATGGCCAGGTTCAGTAATTTCTTTAGCCGTTCCAGGTGCTTCATAGTGCCGTTTGTTCCACAAGTTTTTCTAGCTTTCTTAGGGCTGTAGCTTCTAAGGAACATCTCAAACTCTGTGATGAACTGGTAATTGATATGCTTCAGGTAAACATTATCGGTTTTCTTTTTCTTCTTTAAAAACTCTTCCAGATATCTTGCTGTGGTGTGGTAGTTTTTTAGCGTACCCCATTTGAGAACATCTTTCATCTTTTCATTATGATAGGCTACGATATCCTTAATAGTCTTATGATCTTCATCCAGGCCCGAATAAGAAGCCTTAATCTTTGCAGCAGTAATAAGGTTATCTTTATCCAGAAGCTTCTTGTGAGTATCCAGTAATTGGGAATACACCTGGTCTACGTAGCTGTTTAGTTTTTTAATTCTGGGGGTAGTTCCTTTAAGTCTTCCTTTGGAATTATCCCATTCATTCACTGAAGTCTTTCTTTTGAGACTCATTTCAGAACATTTTCCATTTACGGTAATACGGGCGTAGATGGATAGTTCATTTGAATTTTTGTTCAGTTTTCTTGTAAAGAAAAGTACGGAGAATGTAGTAAAATCAGGCATTTTAAGCGTCTTTAAATGATACAATAGTTTGTAAAGACGAAAGTCAAATCAACCGTAATGTTCTTCTAAGGTAGTGAATTCATGGAAAGAAAGTATTCACCGAATCATTCACTGAAATGGATGAATTCATATGATATCAATTGATATCAGTAAAAACAAAAAACACTGAAAATCAAGTGATTAACAGTGTTTTAGTCCTTTTTTCGATAAGGTTCGTCGGGGTGGCAGAACGCCCACCTTTCACTGTATGCCTTATTAACAGTAATGTTTTAAATTTTTAGGTTCAAAAGGTCACCGAATCGGACTCAAAACTTCCATTTTATTGATTTGAATTAATTCAAATCACGCTTTATAAATATACCAATTTTTTGATGCGATATGGTAACAAATTATGAGTCATTTTTAGCGGCTGGCTGAAGTAATAAATTTGTTTTTACTGTCTATTAATTTTATTAAAAATTTCTGGCATTGTTTGAGTGTCAATCGTCTCCATATTTATAAGTTAGTCTAACCTTTAATTCATATAAAAATCGGTTTAACACAGTGCAGCCATCTGCCGTGACTCTATTAAACCAGCTCATCAACACAGGCCTGCTTTTTCTATGAAGCTGTCTCATTAATTTGAGGCAGCTTTTTTCATTTTATTAGTTCTTAACCATTGATTATCTGGAGGTTTTTTATTATTTTTAAATACTGATAATCAGATAAATGAGCCATAAATTTAAGGTCTATAATCAACAGCAAAACTGGCTTTTTCCTCCTTCCATTGAAGAATTAATTCCACAAGACCATCCGGTGAGGATCGTCAATGGAGTGATTGAACAATTGGATCTTAAGCCACTAATCAATGCCTATAGTAAAGACGGACAACCCAGTTATCATCCAAAG
>NZ_JAVRHQ010000064.1:0-2259 GCF_031846485.1 Autumnicola tepida | reverse complement strand
AACGGTCTCGGCTATCGCAAGTTGCGGGAGTTGGGACGCGGAGTTGTCGGTTTAATTGTTTTCTTTCCTGGTTTCTAAAATTACAATTTTTCCTTGATACCCGTTATTTGCGATGAGCCGTTGTTATAGGCAGTTTTTGTACTCCTCTAATTGTTTAGAATTTTTGGCAAATATGAAATCTTCTGATTTTTTAAAAATGATGTTATTAAACATTTTCACCTCTTTTTCTTTAATTTTTAAATGTCCATATTTATTTCCATCGTTGTAATGAACTTTTAAAGCGATTGTTGGATTCAATGGATAAAAAAATTCCAAAGAAATTACATTTCCTTTTTCGTCTCTTTCATCTTCTTTCAAATTTATTATCGGTTGATCTGAAGTTATAAAATCCGTGCTAGAAATGTTTTCTATAAATACAAATTTTGTTTTCTTATAATTTCTGAATCCATTAGCCATTCCTGTAGCTAATACAAATGAAAGAATATGAAAATATTTTGGCAGAATTTTATAGTGACCTTGAAATTTCTGAGTGAATATATTCTGCATTCTTTTTGTTCTCACATATTGGAAACACAAAAAAATAATTGTTTTTAATTCTGATTCATCATCATCTAAAAATTTTAAATCTTCAACTGTTTTAATCTGCATTAATTTTTCTCCAAAACTTTCAAAATCTGAATGAAAATCTTCCATTAAATTAGATTTCATTAAATCCAATTTATCTTCTATTTCTACTAATTTGCTTTCTGGAATTTCATTGTTCTTTATGGCTCTTTTTAGTTTGGAATATGAAGTGAAAAGCTCATAATATTCCTGAAAAATTACTTCAGTGTCTTGATTGCTCAGATTTGAGATAATTCCCTTTAGAGCAATTTCTTCTTCCTTTGAAAATTCTTGTAGTGAATAATAAAATTTCTCCTGTGCTACATTCATTAAATTTGTTGTAGCAATTTTCTTTTCAAACTTTATTAATGATGGTATTAAATCTTTTGAGTTAGACCAAGATCTTAAATACCTTCTCCAAACGTAATGTTGTCTTTTCTTTTTTTTACTCAAAATTTAAAAATTGCCTATAACGGTCTCGGCTATCGCAAGTTGCGGGAGTTGGGATGCGGAGTTGTCGGTTTAATTGTTTTCTTTCCTGGTTTCTAAAATTACACTTTTTCGGCTATACCCGTTATTTGCGATGAGCCGTTGTTATGTGCTGGCAAATTACCTCCAAGTTTCATTAAAAGCAGATTTAACTTTGTTTTCTAAATCAGCAGGAATATCTTTTGAATTATCGAAATTCAAATAGATTTTATCACCTCGTGGTATTAATGTGTAATATGGTTCATCCGTTTTAAATTCTCCTGTATATTCTTCATTGATTGTTTCAACCTTTTTAATGAAGATTTCCAGTTTTTTGTTATAGTCGTCAGAACCATAGAAGAACTTGTTCAAATTTTCCATTTTTAATCATCTTTATTTTCTATAAATAAAGGTAGGGAGAATTTTATTCTATTGATAGCGGAATTATTAACCTGTTCTTTATTATTAGCTCCTAAACCAATTCCGGCCACAAATATTCCAGCTCCTATTTTTGATTCATCAGCAGAATTTGTTGTTACTGAAATATCAAACTGTATTTCTTTTGCAGTAGTATCTGAAACACGAATACCATTTTTGTTAGCATCTGAAATTCCATTTTGTATTTCGGTTAGTGTTTTAGCTATAAAATCTTTTAATTCCATAAGCATTTATTGATTTGCGTTCCAAATCGCAATTTCAACATTTTCTTCATCACGTTGTATTGCAATCGGTTGTTTAAATTTTGGATAATCGTTCCATCTTCTCCCAAAAAGCATATTGAAATCAGGATCTTTATAATCTGTAATATCTTTTTGATTAAATTTCCCTTTCTTATTATCATCAGGACCATACATTTGAAAAATACTATTTATAAGATTTTTCATTTCTGTCATATTAATATTATCAGGGTCATAATTACGAAAAGACACATTTTTATTATTATCACCAATTACTCTCACTTCTACAATATCAAATAATCCACACTCTTTATAGTCAAGCTGTTTTTCATAAGTTTTTACTTCTGTGCCTGAAACATTTTCTTCCTCGCCTACAATCTCGAATGTTTCATCAGGAATTTCTTTAAGATTGATTTTGAAGAAATCGGAAATTTCTTTTTTCTGTGGCTGGTTATTTTTTGAACCAAAAAGTGATTTTAGTAAACTCATAATTTTCAATTTTGCTTGCACA
>NZ_JAVRHQ010000063.1:0-2396 GCF_031846485.1 Autumnicola tepida | reverse complement strand
TAAGGTTATTGATTCAAGTGAAGTATCATTATTTGGGTCAAAAACAACATATGAATATTAGAAAACCGGCCAGTGCATAACATCGGTTATAGCAAATAGCGGGTTTTATCGAAAAAGTGTAATTTAGAAAACCAAGAAACAAAAGGTTAAGCCGACAAACCCGCGTCCCTACTCCCGCTACTTGTCCATAACCGTAACCGTTGGCTGTAATGTAAATAGTGAGATTAGATATATGAACGAACTTGAAATTTTTTACGATAATTTAGATAAAAGTGATTATGATTCTCGCTCTAGACATAAAATAAATCAAGAGTTACAGAAAGTTTCTACAGTTCTTAACGAGAAAGGCGAATTTAAGTTATTTAAAAAATCTGAGTTAGAAAGACAAGGTTTTGCAATCATTAAATCATTTGATAAAAAAGAAGATAGAGAAAATGGCACATTAAATGGTTTGAGTTGGACAACGTCTGGAAATAAAACTTTGGAAGATAAAAGTGTTGTTCCATTCTATTGGCCAGACGTAACTAAATTGACAAAAGAAGATTTTGAGTACTTTGAAGAGAGATACAAAAAAACTAAAAATTTATACTCAAAAACGGAATTTGGATTATTAATATACTTCGGAGGAAAAACTCGCTTTTCAAATCACCGTGACTTTAAAATATCACTTTTTGAAAATCTATTTTCTTTAAGTAAAACTTACCTAGAAAAATCTAAGAATCCTAATGATAAAAATCATTACATATTAGATTATATAAGTACTTTAAAAGCCGCATTTCAATTAGCGTTAAAAGCTAAAATCTCCCCTGAATTAAAAAAAATTATAGAACACGTTTATGAAACACATCAAAATTGGGATGTTACAAATAATAGTTCTCTAAGGGTTTTATTAGATCTTTCCTCCTTATCATCTGAGCATTTTAAAAACTTTAAAAATGAAGTTGATTATGAAAAGATTATCTCTAAAAATCTAGAGGGAGCTAAAGAGCAGGAAAAAACTCATACCTGGGGGGCAATATACATTGTTGATATTTGCATTAAAATTTCAAAAAAAATTAATATTGATTTTACCGATCTTTTAAAGTATAAAGCTGAGTTATATTTAAAATTATCGAATGAAGCAGATAAAAATAATAACATTGCTAGTGTGTCATTTACTGAAACAGCACTTCGATTATATCAACAAGTCAAAGATTCAACTAAAATCCAAGAAATAGAAAAACTATATTCTGAACAGAGAGGTAAGTTTAAAATGGCAACCATTAGCCAAACGTTACCAGAAGAAGAAGCAAAAAGAATAACAAACAAAATTATTTCAACAGTAAATTCCTTCAATGAGTTACAAATAATTGAAACTTTAATTGCCTCGCCTTGGTTTAGCAACATTGATGGAATAAGAGAAATGGCAGAGAATTCAAAAAAAGCAAGTCCTTTCTTATCAATGCTTGGTTCATCCGTTATTGATAAATTCGGAAATACTATTGACAAATTTAATACAGAAGAAGAAAGAGAAGAATATAACTTTTGGCAATCTTTTGGTTTCAGTTTTCAAATTGGAAAACAAACCATGCATAAATTTTTCATTGAAGCATATAAAGAGAATAAAATAAGCTTTGAATCAATTAAAACATTTTTAGAAGGAACTTGGTTTAACGAACCAATATCAAGAAATTATAATGGTGAGAAGTATGATATTCTACCTATTCACCTTGTTCTGCCCGGAATAAAAAAAATCTTTGAGGAATTAGATAAATTTTCCAACAATAATAAATATGAAGCTGATTATGTTCTAATTACTGATAGTTTAGTTTTAAAAGTTGAAACACTTATTAGGAATTTTTGTGAAAAAATAGGAATATCAACCTTTAAAACAAGACAAAAAGGTAAGGATGAATTAGTGATGGAGAAACTATTGGATGATTTGCTGGCTGATATAAAGCATTCTGATAATAATCCTACGGGTTTTGATGAAGAAGATAGAGTTTTAATAAAGTATGTGATGAGCGAGAAGGCTGGTCTAAATTTGAGGAATCAAATTGCGCATGGTCTAATGGATATTTATGAATATATTTTTCCAAATATAGTTACCGTGCTCTGTATAATTTTAAAATTAAGTAAATACCATTTCGTAAAAAGATAAATTAATACTTATAATTTACACTACAGCCAACATCGGTTCATCTCAAATTCCGGGTATTTTAGTAAAAAGTGTAATTTTATAAACCAGGAAAGAAAATGGTTAAACCGACAAGTCCGCGTCCCTACTCCCGCAACTTGCGATAACCGTAACCGTTGCCAAGAATAGCGCCGACTGAATTACAAATTTCAACCTGCTAATATTGTGTATTTTCTTATTGAAAATCCCGCTCACATTTAGCGGAAAAAAGTAATTATAA
>NZ_JAVRHQ010000062.1:0-2451 GCF_031846485.1 Autumnicola tepida | reverse complement strand
CTTTTATAGATTGGGTTGGCTGTGAGCAAAATTCAGGTTCCTTAAAAATGAACTGTGGGCTTCCTGTAATAGGTTTTTTGGTGAAAACAGCAGAGCAAGCTGTCCTGCCCCGGATTTCACTCTTTTATGGGTGAATTTCAGGTATTTCTTTAGGTTATAAGCGATGGCCGCCAAGTGCATGCACTTATTGGCCTGTTTGATTCCAATGGTAGTTATTTTCCGTAGCCCCAGGAACTCTTTGAGGGTTCCAAAAACAGGTTCTACAGTGCTTTGACGTTTGCCTTTCATGTAGCGGCCACGCCTGCTCTTTACCCGTTCGATATTCCGTTCATATTCCTCCCGATAGGCGGTAATGTTTATCCTTTTTTCATGGCTCTTGCCGATGCAGGCCTGCTTTATGGGACAGCCTTTACAATCGGCACGTGTGGTAAAATAATTGTCTTTTAGATTGCCATTTTCCATCTTCTGCTTTCTGAAGGTAACTTTCTTTCCCTGTGGGCACAACCAGTAATTACCTTCTTTGATATACTCAAATCCTTCAGGTCCGCCTTTATAAGTTCCGTGTGGTGGAATGTAAGTGGTAAGGCCTTTTCTCTCGAAGTATGCGTAATTTTCTCCACTGCTGTAACCGGCATCTGCCAGTACATTCTCCCAGATGAGGCCTTCCCGGCGCAGGCGCCTGTTGAGCCTTGTGGCAGTATCCTGCAGGTGTTTAGTATCTTTTTTATCTGCGTGATAAGCCCGTACATCAGTAATGACGTGTGCTTCAATATCTACTGCGAGGTTGCACAGGTAGTTCAGTTTTCTGGCCTTGCCGGGTTTGACACTAATCCTTGCATCGGGATCTGTTGGGCTGTAATGTGTTTTGTTGCTGGTATACCTGCTGCCTTTGTTTTTGGCCCCGGGGCGCATGTCCTGGTCCTGGCTCCATTTTTTGTTCCGGCTTTTTATTTCCTGAAGTTCCTTTTTACTGGCGGTAATTTTTTGCTGTTCTTCAGGAGCTTTGTTGCCTTTTGCTCTTCGGTCCCTGCTGCTTTGTACACGTACCTTGGAAAGATGCTCTTCCAGCTCTTCTGCCGGGACTTTGATCTCCAGGCTGTCCATCGAAGCATTGGCCTTTACAGGAGCAGAGTCAATTGCCTGGGTGTGTCCGCTTACCAGCCCGGCTTCCATACACAGTTTTAAGACTTTGGTGAAAACTTCCTCAAATATGTCTTCAGGAAAAAGCTGGCGGGTACGGCTAATGGTACTGTGCCAGGGCAGTTCTTCATCCACATCATATCCTAAGAAGTAAAGGATGTCCAGCCGCATTGCGCAGTGGTTCATGACCCCACGATCAGTAGTGATGTTTTCCAGGTATCCCACCAGGCAGATCTTGAAAAAGACTACAGGGTCGATGCTTTTTTGTCCACTCTCCCCATAGAACTTCTGGGTAAGAGGATAAAGAAACTCCAGGTTCAGGGCTGCTTTTAAACGTCGGTAAAAATTTTCTTTCGGTATCCTGTCACTGAGACGGAAGGAAGTGAAAAGTTTTTCCTGATAATTTTTCTTGCCTTGCATAAAGTAAATTAGCACTTTTGGCTAACTTGTGCAACAGGCACAACGTATATCGCAAATGGCGGGTTTCATAGAAAAGAATTAAATTAGTTTCCATAACAAACAAAACCGTTAAGCCGACAAAGCCGCATCCATAATTCCGCGCCACTTGTCGATATACGAAACCGTTAGCCACAATTAATTCCAAGATCCCGATGAAAATATTTATTTATTTAATTTTAATAATTTCTTTCTGTTCTTGTAAAGAAAATAATCATTCGAGAATAAAAATTCCCGAAGAAAAAATTGAGAAGAAGGTTTCAACAATTGATTATCATAAAATAATTGATGTTGTTCTTGATACTTTTAAAAGCCAGCACGATAAAATTATACGGATAGAATATAAACAAAGTTCAAATCCAATAGATTCAAGTAGAAGAAATTCTATAATGAGTAATTCTAAATTAGCACAAGATGAAAAAGATTTAGCAATTAAACTTTTAGAAAATAATTTAGACTATTTTAATTTTAACCGATCAAAACTGAACGAAAATAGTTTAGAAATCCTTAAAAATTCAAGAAAAACAACTGATAAAAATTTGACCTATTATTTCAATTCATTTTTAAGTAATGAAAATAATGATCTAGTAGTCTCTACAGTTGGAGCAATAATGAATAATGAAAAACATAGAACAAAAGATTCTGGCGCCTCTTTAATAATGTTTTTTAAAAAAGAAGAAGGTGATATATGGAAACTTTCAAACTACACAACAACTGTCGAGTATTAACTGTGGCTAACAACGGCTCATCGCCAATAACGGGTATCATCAATAAAGTGTAATTTTAGAAACCAGGAAATAAACAAATAAGCCGACAACTCCGCGTCCTAACTCCCGCAACTGGCGATAGCCGAGA
>NZ_JAVRHQ010000061.1:0-2590 GCF_031846485.1 Autumnicola tepida | reverse complement strand
ATGGATATTCAGGACTATGTTGCCCCCCCTAAAGACAACCTTTTAGGTATCTGTCATTCCGGCGGATACTGACCCCTTTAGAAATTAGATTAGCTGGCTTGGAATATTATTCCGGAGCATGTTGACCCCTCTGTGAATTTATTCCGGAGGATGTTGACCCCCTCAGCTTTTTGTATTGGTTTTGGTTTATTTGATGGATTCATCAAAAGATAAGCAATGGCCGGAAAACCAAAACGAATGAGTCAAGTAAAGCAAATCCTCCGTATGCATAAGCAGGGCAAGGGCATAAAAACCATCGCCAGGACCCTCTCGATCAGCAAGAACACTGTAAAAGGATATATAAAGAAGGCGCGTGCAGGCAATCTTTCCATTGAAGCGCTATTGGCAATGGAAGACCCGGTACTGGAAGGGAAGTTATGGACTGGGAACCCGGCCTATAAAGATGAGCGCTACGAGCAACTTAAGACGCAGCTGGAATACTACAGCAAAGAACTTAAAAAAGTGGGTGTTACCCGGCAGCTGCTCTGGGAAGAGTATAAAACAGGGATCCTTCACTCTTATAGCTATGGCCAGTTCTGCTGGCACCTCCAGCAATACCTGCGTAGCGGGAAGCCTTCCATGGTACTCAACCATAAGCCAGGAGAAAAACTGTATGTGGATTATGCCGGCAAACTTTTATCCTATATTGATCGGGAGACCAGTGAGGAAATCAAGGTGCAGGTATTTGTAGCCTGTCTGCCGTATTCCGATTATTGTTTTGCCCTGGCAGTTCCCAGTCAGAAACTGGAAGATTTTATATATGCCCTTGGTTGTTGTTTACAAGAGCTTGGCGGGGTTCCACAGACCCTGGTGCCCGATAACCTGAAATCGGCCGTAATAAAAGCCAATCCTTATGAGCCTGAACTCAATCGTGCCCTGGAAGACTTTGCCAATCACTATGGTACTTCAGTTACTCCGGCCCGTCCCAGAAAACCTCAGGATAAATCCTTAGTAGAAAATCAGGTAAAGCTGATCTACAACCGGGTATATGCCAAGCTACGCAAGCTTACCTTCTTTGATCTTGCTTCTTTGAACAAAGCTATTGCCGGGAAGGTCAGGGAACATAATCAAACCCGGATGCAACAGAAAGATTACTGCAGAGAAGAAAAGTTCCTGGCCGATGAAAAACATACCCTGCAGCCCTTACCGGAAACACCCTTTGAGATCAAATATTATAGAGAGCACAAAGTGGCCAAAAACAATCATATTTACCTGGGGATGGACAAACACTATTACAGTGTACCTTATACTTATATCGGGATGAAGGTCAAGGTCATCTACACCCGGTCGCTGGTGAGGATTTATCATAAAGCAGGACTTATTGCCACCCATCCCAGGAACCACAAAAAGGAGGTTACACCACCCGGAAAGAACACCTGTGTTCCCACCACCAGTATTATAAAGAGCGTAGCCCCACTTATTACCTGCAACGCGGATATAATCACTCCGAGGTACTTTACCGGTATATGGAAGCCTTGTTCAAACAGGACAAATACCCCGAGCAGCTTTACAAAACCTGTGATGGCATATTGAACCTGTCCCGGAAAACCAACAAGGAAAACTTTATTAAAGCCTGCAGCATTGCCCTGGATCATGGGCAGTACTCTTACCGGTTCTTAAAGCAGGTCCTGGAGAACCGGATGACTGACTATCAGGAGGAGCCACAGGTAAAATCCCTGCCTGCTCATGGGAATATCCGTGGAGCCTCTTTCTATAAATAAGTAACTATTAAAATTAAATATGAGATGAACACTATTGAAAACCAATTATCACAACTCCGACTTCACGGCATGTATAGTAGCTGGAAAGCTATGGTAGAAACCCGGCAACACCACGAGCTATCCTTTGGAGAAGGCTTAGAAGTATTATTACAGGCCGAAGCTGAAGAGCGTATCCACCGACGTTTTGAACGCCTGAAGAAAAGTGCCCAGTTCCGGTACCAGGCTACCATAGAAGAACTCAACCTGGAAAACTCCAGGGGAATCAATAAAGACCAGATCACCGAACTGGCTACCGGCACCTATTTGGAAAAAGGGGAATCGGTGCTGATTACCGGGGCCACCGGCTGCGGAAAAAGCTTCCTCGCCTCGGCTTTAGGACATCAGGCCTGTGGCCAGGGGAATAAGGTACTATATTTCAATACCCAAAAATTACTAATGAAGACCAAAATGACCCGTATTGATGGGAGCTTCCTGAAGTTCTTTGATAAACTGGCTAAGGCCAGCCTTTTGATCCTGGATGATTTTGGTCTGGCTCATCTGGACAAGAAACAACAAATGGATCTGATGGAAATCATTGAGGATAGGCACGGAAAATCATCAACCATTATTGCCAGTCAATTACCAGTGGGAAGCTGGTATGATATTATTGGAGAAGCCACTATAGCGGATGCCATTTTAGACCGTCTGGTACACACCTCCCATCGAATAGAACTTAAGGGAGAAAGTCTTAGAAAAAAACTGTAATATTGTCATTAACTTATCTTTTTGACCAAAATCCTTAGGGGGGTCAGTATGGCCTGAATGGGGGGTCAGCATCACCTGAATATCCA
>NZ_JAVRHQ010000060.1:0-2943 GCF_031846485.1 Autumnicola tepida | reverse complement strand
GATAGAGAAAGAGTTGAATTAGAAGGAATTGACGAAGAATTTGACGAAGTTGAATTTGAGTTAGAATTGAATGGAAAAAGAAAAACATTTTACACCATAAGAAGGGATAAAATTCAGCCAGACATTAATGTTACTAGAGATATTGAGTTTGATGAAAACGGTATTCCGACTATCGAATCTATGATTGAACAAAGTGAAGTGCTTATTCGCGAGGTAATTGAATTAAGATTATGATATGCTAAGTAGAATTAATATTTTTTCGATTATAAAAGATCATTTCAAAACTCTAAGAAGTCTTAATCAAAGTTATAAATTCATAAACTTTAAAGATTTTTTACTTTTCTTACTTTTTCCCTTAATTATAGCATCTATAGTTACATACAAAGGATATAGTTTTAAAGATCAATTAGGTAATTTAATTGCGGCAGTCGCCATTTTTGGAGGATTTCTGTTTAACCTTTTAGCAATTATTTATGGGCAAATAGATAAAATTCAAAATGATGCGGAAAAAGAAGATGATAATTTGAAAAAAAGGTTCGTTAAAGAAATCCATATCAATATATCTTTTTGTATAGTTCTATCAATACTTATAGTTATTTCTTTATTACTTACGACAGTCGATATTCCTAATTTCAGAGGAGAAATTATTCTTGAAAGAATGATAACCGGCACAGTTTATTTTTTATTAATTCTTTTTGTACTCACTCTGATAATGGTTTTAAATAGAGTATACATTTTACTAAAGAAAGATTCAGAATAAGTACTGTGCCCAACCGCGGTTCATCTCAAATAGCGGGTATTATAGAAAAAGTGTAATTTTAGAAACCAAGAATGAAAATGGTTAATCCGACAAGTCCGCGTCCCTACTCCCGCAACTTGCGATAACCGCAAACCGTTGGCAACAATTAAAAAATTTAGATTATCATTCTAAGTTTAGAATTATCAGAAAAATTAAAATATTTTGAAATAATTTCAAGAGGTAAAGAGAAAGCTTCTCCTAATTCCTTATCACTATAATTCAATTCATTTTTATGAAGTTCATAAGCATTTCTAAAAGCAATTGGACTATCTATATCAACTAGAGTTTTTTCCACTTTTCTTTCTCCCATACGACTTAATTCAATCATAAAATATTTAGCTTTTTTATCGGAAATCGCTTTTAAGTCTTTTGCTCTTCTTATAATTGATTGCTTTGAAGTATGCCAATATTTTTTTAAAGGTGCTAAATCATACAAGCTTAAACCTATAAGTGAATTTTTTATTCCTTCTTCCGGCATTAAAAATTCAGATGCGAATCGATTGGCTTCAATTTCTTTTCTCTTTTCATCTCTATGTTTAGGAATAGGAAAATCACCTGTTATATGCATTAGAATATGACCTAATTCGTGAGCTAGAGTAAATCGTTTTCTATCATTCGAAAAATTCTTATTTATAATAATAATCGGAGTGCCTCTATCAGACATTAAGGAAACACCGTCAAACTTTTCAATTACATCATCAGATTCAATTACAATAATTCCATTACTCTCTAATAAATTAAATATATTAAAAACTGGTTCTTTTTTATTAAGTCCCATTAATTTTCTAGTATATCTAGCAACTTCCTCAGGCAAATAATCTTCTGGGTCTAATGGCTTTAAAGAAAACTCAGGAAAATCAATAGATTGACTTAATTGATCTACTACATAACCCAAAAGTCTGTTATTAGTTTCAATTTGAGTTTTTAAACCTTTTGTTATACCAGACCTTTTTCTATAATGAGCTATTTCAATATCATTATTGATTACTTTTTCAAAAAAGCTTTTAGGAAAACCAAGATAGTCGATTAGTGATTCAATAATCGAATCCGATAAAACATCAAATCCTTTTTCAAATTTGGATAAATTTGATTGAGACAGTCCTTTAACTTGTTTAGATAATTCAGTTTGACTTATACCTCTAAACTCTCTAGCAAATACGAATTGAGAATGATTGATTTTCATAATTATCAAAATTAAGGGAAATTGTATTCTAAGATTTAAGGTGCCGATTAATAATTATTGATTAGAAGCTTTTCTTCTAACAAGTTCCTCTTTTACAGAGACTTTTACTGAATTTGTAGTTTTCTTAGATTCAAACAAGTTTTCCACAGTAGTTACGTCGTTCTCAGACACTATCCATTTCACTTGATCTTCATCAATATAAACTATTTGAGGAGACACAATTTCTCCCATTCTATCAATTTTATATCCAAAAAACAAAATTGGATCATCTTGATAGACATCATTATCAAACAACGATAAACTCAATTGATTTGAAATTGTATTTACGTGCTTAGTTTTAATATTCATCGGTTTATTCCGATTATTAAATTTTTTAACTAGGAAAATATAATCTCCTAATTTCAAAATAAACCTTTTGTACTTACCCCATTTCCAATTATCAGAGAACTCTTCTTGTAAACTTTCAACTATACTAGTATTCAGAACAGAAGCATCAAATCTGACTTTTGAATTAGGATTAAACATAGATGCTACCTTATTATACTTTTTAACGGCCTTATTAAAAGCCATAAAAAATTTAGGTAGATCTTTCTTTAAATCTAGTAGACATTCCTCCCTGGAGACTTGCCTCCTTTTTCCGCGGCGACTTGCGGATTCGATTTTTGTCGCTATATTTGTCATACGATATATTTGTTTTTGACACCTTAAATCAAAGAACATAATAAAAGAACTCTGCGCCAACAGAGTTTTTTTACACCTACAAATATATAAAATTAAAGTTTTATTGTAATACAAAATAAAAAAAGTTGTGAACTTTTTTTAACAGTTGCCAACAACGGCTCATCGCAAATAACGGGTATTCCCGAAAAAGTGTAATTTTAGAAACCAGGAAAGAAAATAACTAATCCGACAAAACCGCGTCTTTAATCCCGCAACTTGCGATAGCCAAGACCGTTACCAA